>JAYVBN010000555.1:0-2418 GCA_043750455.1 Bacteroidia bacterium
GAGCAGATATTTGATGACTTTTTCCCGCTGATAATGGCGGGCGATCACTGCACTGCTTATGGTACGATGGCTGGGATAAAAAAGGCAAATCCGAAAAAACGTCTTGGTGTTATTTGGATTGATGCCCATGCAGACTTTCATACTCCGTTTACAACTCCTTCCGGCAATATGCATGGCATGCCCATTGCCATGGCGTGTGGCTTTGATAATTTTGAATGCAAAGTGAACGACCCAAGAGGAGAAACGCTTGACTATTGGGAGCAAATCAAAAATGTGGGCATGCAAGGGCCTAAGATTAACACCGAAGACCTTGTGTACATAGCTGTGCGCGATTTGGAGAAGCCTGAGAATTACCTGATCAATAAATACAATATAAATTTTATTGAGGTGGATGACGTGAGAAAGCTAGGTTCAGAAGCAATTGCCAAAAAGGCGTTAAAGATGCTTTCTCACTGCGATTTAATTTATGTCTCCTTTGATGTGGATAGTATTGATAGTCGCTTCTCTACTGGAACGGGCACCCCTGTACCAAATGGCTTGACTGTTGATGAAGCAAAATTGTTGAATTCAGAGTTGTGCAAGGATTCTAAAGTATGCGCCTGGGAAATCGTGGAAGTGAATCCAACTTTGGACACAGAGAATCGCATGGCTGAAAGCGCCTTTGAAATCATGGAAGCTTCGGCTAAATCTATTGTAGAAAGACCGGTGTTGGCGGAATAACCTAAGATTCAACCCTGCCATTTTAAAGTTTCAGTTTAAGATTTCAGGGTTGTATGGTACCTTATAAAAATGTTTTGCCCATTGCCATCTGCCTCCTTTTCGAAGTAGATAACTCTTCATCCTTTTTCCTTAATTTCGGCCTTTAAAATTCAAACAACCATGAGTCAAAACAGACCTATTTCCTCTTTCATCGAAAAGAACTATTTGCATTTCAACTCTGCTGCTCTGGTGGATGCAGCGAAAGCCTATAAAAAGCATATTGCTGATGGTAAAAAAATGATGGTGACTTTGGCTGGCGCGATGAGCACGGCTGAGTTGGGTATCAGCTTTGCTGAAATGATCCGTCAGGATAAAGTGCATATCATTTCGTGTACCGGTGCGAACCTCGAAGAAGACATTATGAACCTGGTGGCGCATTCTCACTACAAACGTATTCCAAACTACCGCGATCTCACACCTGAACAAGAGTGGGATTTGTTGCAAAACCATCTTAACCGCGTAACGGATACTTGTATTCCCGAAGAAGAAGCTTTTAGAAGATTACAAAAGCATTTGTTCAAAGTATGGAAGGATGCGGAAGACAAAGGCGAGCGGTTGTTTCCGCATGAGTTCATGTTCCGTATGTTGAAGACGGGTGACTTGAAGCAATACTATGAGATTGATCCAAAAAATTCATGGATGATTGCTGCCGCGGAGCGCAATATGCCGATGATCGTACCCGGTTGGGAAGACTCTACCATGGGAAATATTTTTGCTTCCTATTGTATTACAGGCGAACTCAAAGCCAGTACCATGAAATCTGGAATTGAATATATGGTGTGGCTGGCAGATTGGTACACAAAAAATTCTGGTAAAGATGGAATAGGATTCTTCCAGATTGGCGGAGGCATTGCTGGTGACTTCCCGATTTGTGTCGTGCCCATGTTGCACCAGGATCTGGAGCGCGACACCATTCCGTATTGGAGTTACTTTTGTCAGATCAGCGATTCTACAACAAGTTATGGTTCTTATTCCGGTGCAGTGCCCAACGAAAAAATAACCTGGGGTAAACTGAATATCGATACGCCTAAATTTATTGTAGAGAGCGATGCGACCATTGTGGCTCCTTTGATGTTTGCTTATATTTTGGATATGTAAAATCAGATGCGAGTATTGAGATGGGAGATGTCAAATCTCAATACTCACATCTCACATCTCAAGTCTTTTCTTATGAATTTAGATCTCGCCCTTCGCTCTGAAATACAAAAAGCAATTGCTGCTCTCTTTAATGAGTCGGTAGAGCAACTACAGATTCAACCCACCAACCAGGAGTTTGAAGGCTCGCATACTTTGGTTTGTTTTCCTATTGCAAAAGTTTCAAAGAAGGGGCCAGAAGAAACTGCAAAACTTGTAGGAGATTATTTACTCGCCAATTCTGGAATTGTCAGCTCTTACAATGTGGTGAAAGGCTTTCTAAACCTCGTGATCTCAGATCTGGTTTGGGTAGATGTATTTCGTTCCATTTATAGTCACAAGGATTTTGGTGTAGTACCCTCAGAAGGCAAGGAGATCATGGTGGAGTACTCTTCACCCAACACCAACAAGCCACTTCATTTAGGCCATTTGCGAAATAATTTCCTAGGTTATAGTGTGGCTGAGATTTACAAAGCGAATGGCTACAGCGTTCACAAAGTACAAATCATCAACGACCGTGGCATT
>JAYVBN010000556.1:0-7462 GCA_043750455.1 Bacteroidia bacterium
TACAACTTTACTATTCTTTACATCAGGATTAATCTGATTGAGGATAGACTTAAGCTTTTGTGCCTCATCTAGTTGTTGCGCTGCTTTATCGCGCTCAATCTGGGCCATTGCCCTTCCTGTTTCATACTTATCCCCCGCGCTACTCTTTTCTTCGGTATTAGCAGAATCTTGCGCGTACTTCATAGCTTGCCGCGATGTTTCAATCCGCTGCTCAACGTACTCGAAACACTTTGCAAGCAGTTTCGTCTTAATAGTTGGGTCTATCTTCAAATCCCTAATATGGTTTTCAATTTTGAATACCCTGTTTTGCTTACAGGAATTTGCTTACCGTCTCTCAAAATAGCCACGTGACTTTCCTTTTGATAGGGCTCTATTTTGGTGATTTGATTGATCTGCAGAATATAGGAACGATGCACCCTTACAAATTGAGCCACATCCAGCGATTGCTCATAAAATGCCATGGTCTTATTTTTTAAGAAAGAACCTTCAGCCGTAAATATCTTTACAAAATCATCATCTGCCTCAATGTACAGGATTTCATGAACAGGAATGATTTTTACTTTGCTCCCTGTCTTCACCACAATTCTACCCTGTTGCGAACCTGTGGCCGACATGGCACTTAACACACGTTCAACTGGTTCCTGACTAGTGAGCACTACCTTACTCTTCCATTTTAAAATAGCGGCCTCAAAACGTTCTTCCGAAACAGGCTTCAATAAATAATCAACGGCATTTGCTTCAAATGCTTTGATGGCAAATGAATCGTAAGCGGTGATAAAAATAACAGCTGGCTTTTGATCAATTAATTCCAGCGTTTCGAAGCCTGTGATCTTAGGCATTTGTATGTCCAGGAAAATAAGTTCGGGCTGATGCTGTTGAATGGCCTTCACGCCTTCAAATCCATCGCCACATTCCTGCATCACTTCTATTTCCGGAAAGTTTTTCAGATATGCTTTGATGATCTCGCGGCTCAATGGTTCATCATCTATGATAATAGCTTTCGTCATATTCTTTCAGGCAAGATCAATTGTACAGTGAAAAGGTTATTCTCGGCACTCGTTTTCAATAAATCATTTCTGGCATATAATAAATAGAGCCGCCTTCGCAAACCTTCCAACCCAAATCCGCTTCCTTCGGCAGGCTGCATATCGGCATCAAATGGATTTGTTATTTCAATCTGCAATAAATCGTTCACCCGTTTTGTTTTAAGATGGATCACTACATTTTCGGTAGTTCCGTATAGTCCAAATTTAATTGCATTCTCTACTAATGGTTGAATGAGCAGAGGCGGAATTAACCAAAGCTTTATTTGTTCATCGCACTCACTTTGCACCTCCAGTCGGTGGCCAAACCTCACTTTCTCTATTGATAAATAGAGTTGCAGATATTCAAATTCCTGATCTAGTGTTATCCATTGTTCATCAGCTCGCTTGAGCGTAGCTCTCAAAAAATCCGAAAGTTGTTGCACCATATCGCGGGCTTTGGCGGGGTTTATCAAAATCAGGGCGTTGACTGAATTCAAACTATTAAAAAGAAAATGAGGTTGCAATTGAAGTTGCAACTTCTGAAGCTCTGCTTCGCGCACCATGAGTGTTGTGGCCGATTCCCGTTTCGTTCTATCCTCCTGTTCTGCTATTCTCGAATAAAATATCATGGTAATTCCTGATCCTGCAATTACCAAGAAATAAACTCCAGCTCTTATTGGAACAGATTGCGTCACAAAACCTAAATACGCAGGACTTGCCTGACTTAGGGAAACGAGACTTGCTTGAACAACATAGTGACAACAGTAAGTTAAAATAAATGCTAGTATGATGACTGCCGGAAGTCTGTTAGATTGTGGAATATACTGTGCTATAAATGTTACTATAAACCCAGCGCCAATTGCAAAGAAGGTAGTATTGAAGCTTTCGAAAAGCGAAATTTCAACAGAAAATCCAAACCACTGGTTAATTAGCCAAAACTGAAAACCAAACCATATCAACGCTGCAACAAGCACGCTCATTCTAAATTTCCAACCGTACAAAGTGGACTTAATGATCATACACCAGCTTGACTAAACTAATTTGCTTTCAGTATTAAATTCAAATACTCGTTGTGCCTTAGCCTTAATTAAACTTAAGTACGAAGAGACATCCTGTGGTTCTTCCGTGGTGGAGTAAAGTTGTGCACCGTCTTCAATTTCACCAATCTCACAAATATCTACTACATCAATGAATATCCAGTTCACTTTCTCCTTGCGATCGTTTATGAATGTGAAGGCACCAATCTGACCCAATACCTTAGCTTTCTCGCGCGCCCAATCTAATTCATCGGCCCGTATCAATCGGAATTGTTCGTCAAACTGAGGTATGTGAACGCCATCACCGCTCACCACCTGATACACCAGCTTAACAAGATACCATTTCATCTGAGTTGTCATGATGGTTTAGAAACTTTTGATTTCCACTCCACCAAAAGCACAAGTTCCTGTCAGCACCAATTTCTTAGTACTCTCCAAAGTATTTGAAGTCATTCTTCTGTCTTCCACACCACCAAGAATGGCTGTAATATTTGATTTCACCTCCCAATTCGCAGGAACCAAAATCTTTATTCCACCAAACAATGTTACCGTATCAATCACCACAGTTCCATTTATATCGGCCTGTGAGAGATCAAGTTCAGTTCCTCCAAATATATTTGTGATCTCTCCACCTTTAAATGTCTTTGAAAAAATTCTTCTTTTAGAACCACCAAAAATTGAGGTAAGATCCATGTAATCATCTACATCTTCATTGCTGGTAATTAAAGCAGAGTCTCCTTTGTTGCCTTCATCACCAGACCATATGGTACGCCAGTCGCCAGCCGACCTGAATAAAAAAGAACGAAAAACAATTACTAAACCTATAACTATTACAAAAATAGGAATAGTATAATGTCTGAGGTTTAGATCCCATCCCGGAATTTCATCCAACAGAAAGAAAGACCCGATCATAATCATTACCAACCAGCCAATTCCTTTGAACTGCTTACTTACACCAATGATCACGCCTAAGGCAATTAAGAAAGTCTTCCATGAAAACAGCCAGTCCGGAAATAAATCAATATCCATCCGTTCCAATAAAAGGAAACTTCCAACCGAGACAATAACAATTCCTACCCAGAAACTATTACCAATTTTTTTCTTGCTGCTCATATCAATTTGTTTTTATCAAATGTAACGCGTCCATTGTCTATGAAGCTATTGGAAAAAGGTAATTAGCAGGGGAAAGTCGGTGAAAGCCCGGTTTTTTACCGGTGAAAAAGGAAAACCTTATCGCGCTGAATTACCCATCAGGTGAGCCCACACTTCTTTTAAATGAGTGAGGTCATCACCTACCGGCAATGCATAATCGCGTGCAGTCAAATTATGAAATGGTAGATCCTTGGCTGTTGAATTTGGATTGAAGTGAATGACCAGCGCGTTAAAACCTGAATAGTTGGAGCCATCAGCTGAGACAGTGTCAGAAGCGATGAGCATCTTCATATCCTTCCAGATTGCATATTGCTTCGAAATAACCAACGCTTCATCGCGCTTGTGAGTCAAGCCAAAAAATCGTTCAACAGAAGTAGCAAATTCATTTCTGCACCATGATGCTGGTTGACCCGTCACCTGTGAATAATCGTTGGGCGATGAAAACAGAACAACACGATCAACAGCAAATTTTTGTGCCATATATGCGGCATGACCACCCCCTTGAGAGTGTCCGGCAAGTACAAATTTAGAATACACCAATTCAGAACCATCAAAAAACTGGTTCCATCCATTATTGGCATTCAACTTATGAAGCCGCTGAAGGAGTTTCAAAATTCTGTTGCCGATAGAGTTTGCTACATTCACATTTACAAGATCACTTTGGGTGCCCCCAAAAATCACTTCTTCATGGAAATTGGCAAAACACTTGGCGTCAGTTCTATCCTTACAAACTTGCCCATCAACAGTATTTGGATAATTCAAGTTGATGACGTGATATCCTAACTTTGTCGCAGTCTTATTGATGGAGGAATAATTTTGAGGCGTGGAGCCTGTTCCACCAAAAAAAAGAAATAATTTCCCTTGTAACGAGGTGCGTGTATCCACATATGCACCATGAGAAACGGTAGATTGAATTTCTTCGTCCGTACTAGATGGCAAGACCAGGTAAGAATAGTAAGTAGCTCCTTTAAACGGTTCATTGCGCTGATCACAACTTGCTATCAGGAGTAGTACAAATAAAAAAAATATCGCTGCCGATTTTTTCATTCGACAAAACTATTTTGAAATTTTATCAATGATCTCCTTATCAAGGGGTTTTACTTTGGAAGGATAAAAGCCGACTACTTTTCCTGTTTTGTCGATTACATACTTACAAAAATTCCAGGAGGGAGACTCGCCCGACTTTGCCTCCAGCCATGCATACAGAGGTGATTTATCATTTCCCTTAACGGATATTTTCTCAAACATCTGAAACTTTACACCATAATTGAGCTCACAGAACTCGGCAATCTCCTCATTTGAACCCGGCTCTTGCCATAAAAAATTATTTGCAGGAAACCCAAGCACAGCAACTTTATTTCCAAATTGCTCGTGTAGTTTTTCCAAATCTTTTAGCTGCGGTGTGTAGCCACACTTAGATGCGGTATTTACAATGAGAAGATTCTTACCCTTGAATTGAGAAAAGTCAATTTCCTTTCCATCTAGTGATTTCATCTTAAAATCATAAATAGAACCTGCAACATTCGACTGCTTGCCTTTAGATAACTTACTGACCAGAAATGAAGCTAAGCCCATGATGGATATTGCTATAAGGATTTTGATTTTCATGCTATTATTCAAGATCCAAATTCAAAATTGCTTAGCCAGGATTTTGAATTTGAATCTTGAATTTAAAACCTAGAGCTCATCGGTAATTTGCTTATCCAATGGCTGTACCTTTGAAGCAAAGAACTTCACCGTGCCATCTGGCTTCACCAGATATTTGCAAAAATTCCAGGTTGGCTCACTACCGGTTTTTTCTTTTAACCAAACATACAAGGCATGTTGGTCGTTACCTTTCACTGATATTTTTTCAAACATCTGAAAGGTAACACCATAGTTCTTTTGGCAGAACTCACCTATTTCCAGATTGGTACCAGGTTCCTGGCCTCCAAAATTATTAGCAGGAAAACCAAGTATAGTGACTTTGTCGCCATAGGTTTCCTGCAGCTTTTGCAAATCTGCATACTGAGGAGTATTGCCACACTTGGATGCAACGTTTACAATAAGCAATGTCTTGCCTTTGTAGGCCGAAAAATCGATGGGTTGGCCATCTAAGGCGTTCATCTTAAAATCATAAAGAGAACCTGCTGTGCTCATAAGTAAGGTAAAATAAGTAAGTAGTAGTTTCATAAACGTTGTAGTTATGTTATTAAAACACTAAGGTAAGGAAGAATGTTCTACTGTATAGGTTATTTGATTTGATCTACTAATTCCAATCTCTTCACAATAGACTGCGGTGGCAGTATGGTTCCGGGTGATAACACTGCATTGGCTCCGATTTTCGAGCCATCGCCAACCAAGGCACCAAACTTCTGAACGTGTGTATTCACTCTGCCGCCATCGATCAGAACAGATATTTCCTTGTTCACACGTTCATTAAAATGATTGGCTGTGATAGAACCCGCTTCAAAATTTACACCTGATCCAATAATTGAATCACCAATAAAATTGAAGTGAGCCAGGTTTGAATTTGGAAAAATGAAAGATGATTTTATTTCACATCCAGGGCCAATTGAATTATCCGACAGCAGAAAAACACCTCCACGTAAGTAACAGTTAGAAGCGACAAAGCAATTAGATCCAATAATAACCGGAGCCTTGAGTGTAACATTGCTTTCGAGGATGGCGCTTTTATGAGTAGCCACACCATCTTGAATGTTATAGTTGTTGGAAAGAGATGATAAAATTTCAGCCACTATTTCAGACGCCTTTGAAGTGAAGAACCACGGTGGCAATCCAGTGAAAGCAGAAAAGTGTTCTGAGAATTTCTCAATGTAAGACTTCCAATCAAAATTCTCCTGTTTCATATTACATTCGTTCAGGGACTTGAATACCTAAAAGGCTCATCGACTTTTTTATTGCATCAGCCACGATCTTCGAAAAAGCAATCCTAAATTTCAATTTGGCTGCATCGGTTTCGTTAAAAATAGGAACAGATTGGTAAAACTGATTATAACCTTTGGCGAGGTCATATGCGTAATTGGCAATCACAGCCGGAGAATATTCTTTAGCTGCTTCCTGCACTTTGTTGGTATAACTATTGATCAGAAACAATGCCTCTCGCTCCACTCGCTCAAGGGAAATTACCTTTTTTAAATCAGCATCGCCAACAGAAATTCCAAGCGAATCAGCTTTTCGCAAAATAGCTTTGATGCGTGCATGTGTGTATTGAATAAATGGGCCAGTGTGTCCTTGCAGTTGAATAGATTCGTTGGGATCAAACATCATTCGTTTTTTCGGATCGACTTTCAACAAGAAAAATTTCAAAGCGCCCAATCCAACCATTTCAGAAAGATCTTTGATCTCTTTATCTGACATATCTTCAATCTTACCCAGCTCGCGTGTTTGCTTCTCTGCTTCACCGACCATCTCTTCCATCAGGTCATCAGCATCTACTACTGTTCCCTCACGCGATTTCATTTTCCCTGTTGGCAGGTCAACCATTCCATACGACAAGTGATAACATTCCTTTGCCCATGAATAACCAAGCTTGGCTAGAATCAAAAACAAAACCTTGAAATGATACTCCTGTTCGTTGCCAACTGTGTACACCTGTTTATTGATGTTTGGAAAATCGCGGAAACGCAAAATAGCCGTACCTATATCCTGCGTCATATATACCGAAGTACCATCCGAGCGCAGCAATACTTTTTGGTCAAGTCCATCCGCAGTTAAGTCTACCCAAACGGAACCATCTTCTTTTTTAAAGAATGCGCCATTCTCTACACCGCGCAGCACTTCCTCTTTTCCAAGTAAATAAGTTTCGGATTCATAATAGAGTTTCTCAAAATCAACGCCCATGCGTTTGTATGTAGAAGTGAATCCGTCATATACCCAACCGTTCATCGTCTTCCACAGGTTGATTGTATCCCGGTCTTTGGCCTCCCACTTGAGTAGCATATCTATGGCGAGTTGCATGATAGGCGATTGCTTTTCAGCGTCCCTTTCGGGAATGCCTTTTTCAATTAACTCTTTTATCTGGGCTTTATAAACTTTGTCAAACTCTACATAATATTTTCCAACTAAGTGATCGCCTTTGATATCTGCACCTTGTGGAGTTTCACCATTTCCAAAAAGTTGCCATGCTGCCATGGACTTACAGATGTGAATGCCACGGTCGTTGATGATTTGTACTTTGTGAACGCTGTAGCCATTCGCTTTGTAAATCTCAGCCACACTATAACCTAGGAAATTATTTCGCAAATG
>JAYVBN010000557.1:0-2552 GCA_043750455.1 Bacteroidia bacterium
TCAGGACTCAGCTCATCCCTATCACGATTGGAATGAACGCATTAGTGCAGAGTGCTACGGCCCCAATGCGGCTTCTCGTATTTTGAGTAGCAACAATAGCATCATTAAAAACATACTCAATAACTACACGCGCATAAGTTTCAACTTTGGCCCCACTTTGCTTTCGTGGATGGAGAACTATGATCGCGAAACCTACGATGCCATATTGGAGGCAGATAAAGAAAGTGTAGGGCGATTTTCGGGACACGGTTCTGCCATTGCGCAGGTCTATAATCACATCATTATGCCGCTGGCCAATCGCAAGGATAAAGAGACACAGGTGATCTGGGGCATTCGTGATTTCACGCATCGGTTTAAGCGCGAACCGGAGGGCATGTGGCTGGCAGAAACAGCTGTAGATACAGAAACACTTGAGATATTAGCAGAGCAAAATATTAAGTTCACAATACTTGCCCCACGCCAGGCAAAATCAGTTCGTAAGATTGGCGATGCTCAATGGACTTCTGTAAACGATCACTCTGTTGATATTAAAAAGCCATACTTGTGTATGTTACCATCTGGCAAAAGCATAACCGTGTTTTTTTATAATGGCGATGTATCGCAGAGTGTTGCCTTCAATGGTTTACTAAATGATGGAAAGCGGTTTGCAAAAAGCCTTATCGATTTATTTGACAAAGACAATGATGAACCACAGCTTGCTCATATTGCCACCGATGGCGAAACGTATGGGCACCATCACAAACATGGTGAGATGGCGCTTGCTTATTCACTGGACTACATTGAGAAAAATAAGAATGCGGATCTTACGAATTATGCAGAGTTCATCCATCGTTTTCCAGCTACCTGGGAGGCAGAAGTTCACGAAAATAGTTCATGGAGTTGTGTGCATGGCGTTGAACGTTGGCGAAGCAACTGCGGCTGTAATAGTGGTGGTAATGCAGGGTGGAATCAGGAATGGCGCAAGCCCTTGCGGGAGGCATTAGATTGGTTACGTGATACGTTAGTTGATATCTATGAACGCGAAGCCTCCAAAATTCTAAAAGATCCGTGGGATGCCAGAAATGATTATATAAACATTATCCTGAAAAGGAATGATGATAACATAAGGAAGTTCCTGCGCGATCATGCCATTGTTGATGTAGATGCCCATCGTGTTTTGCGTATTATGGAAATACAAAGGCATGCCATGCTGATGTACACCAGTTGCGGGTGGTTCTTTGACGAGATTTCGGGAATTGAAACAACACAAGTCATGCAGTATGCCTGCCGTGCAATACAATTAGCCAATCAGATTGCTGGCATTGATCTGGAAGTGGAATTTCAAAAGCGCCTTGAGGCAGCACCAAGCAATGTAGTGGCCTATGCCAACGGAGCCAATGTGTATCAACGATTTATTACTCCTGCCAAAACTAATTTGCAGCGGGTGGGTATGCACGTGGCGGTAGCATCTTTATTTGAAGATGAGCCGGAGTCTCTTAATGTTTTTAATTACAACACCACCAGTGAATTTTTTCTACGAAAGGAAGCAGGGGAGCAGCGTTTAACATTAGGTATTACCAAAGTAAAATCGATTACAACCCGATCGGAAAAGAAATTTGCTTTTGCCGTAATCTACCTGGGCCAGCACAACCTGATCGGCCATATCTCCCTTGACATGGAGATTGATAAGTTTTCGAGCATGAAATTCCGGATCATCAAGGCCTTTGAAGAAGGGAAGATACTAGATGTGTTGGAAATCATGCAAACATTTTTCGGGTCTGAACGATATACCATTTGGCAATTGTTTCAGGAAGAAAAAAGAAAGATCCTCAACCTTATTTCGCAGCAGAGTCTTCAAGATCTTGAAGTTTCTTTGCGCAGGACGTTCAACAGAGATTATCCACTCATCAATGCACTCTCTACGAATGATATCCCCATTCCAAAAGCGTATAAGACAACCTTTGAATATATTCTAAACGCAGACCTTGTCAATTGTTTTCAAACAGAGCGGATACAGGTAAAAGAAGTAGAGCGCATTTCCGAAGAACTTGTAAAATGGAATTTGAAAATTGAAGACCCGGATAAAGTAGTACGCCTGGCTGGTGAAAGTATTTTCAAAGAACTCAATCGCATCAGTGGAGAGCGCAGTAATCTCAAGCGTATTCAGCGGTTGAACAGGCTCTTTCCAATCTTAGAAAAGTTTGCCTTGGAACCGATCTTATACAAAAGTCAGAATCTTTATTTTGAAATTTCACTTGAAAACCGAAAAGCAAAAGAAGGCGAAGTGGATGCCAGTTGGCTGGAGCAGTTCAATTTGCTGGGGGATAATTTGGGAGTGAAGATGAGTGATGTTTGAATAGTGGATAGCAATTCTTTCTTGTCTTTGTTTGATGTTGCACGAGTTGCAGAAGTAAGCAACTAATAAAATTGCAGACTAATTTTAAGTTTCAGTTTAGTGTATGTGCTAGTGGTATAGGAACTTTCAGTTTACTAGATGCCGTTGAAGTCCTGTTCTGAACGCTGCTTGATCCGAAGCGGGGCATAGTTGGTACCAAAAGAAGGATAAAATCTTA
>JAYVBN010000558.1:0-6719 GCA_043750455.1 Bacteroidia bacterium
GAGGAATAGTGCCGTAACTTGAAGTTTGGATTGGAATACGTTTAATTTCCGAAAGATCATTGCGGTAATCTTGTCCCAGGCGCAGGCTTACTGTAAACCGTTCTCTTCCTTCAACGGTATTGGTAAGGTTCATACCACCAATAGCGGTTTCAATGAGCATACTTACTTCATCAGTACTCAGAGCATACCGTGCAAGTTCTTCGCGATTGATTTTAATGTCGAGGTACTTCCCTCCAGTAAGTTGCTCTACATATAAGTCTGCAAGACCTTCTGTTCCTTTGAGCGCCTTTTCGATACCCAAAGAAATATTATAGATGCTATCAATGTTTTGTCCATAAACTTTTATCCCCACATCCGTACGGATACCAGTCGAAAGCATATTAATTCGGTTGATGATAGGCTGAGTCCATCCACTTGTCACTCCCGGTATTTGCACTTTTTCATTCAACTCTGAGATCAGTTTTTCTTTTGTCATCCCTTCACGCCATTCATCTTTTGGTTTCAATATGATGATTGTCTCAATCATACTTAAGGGAGCATTATCAGTAGCGGTATTGGCTCTTCCTGCTTTGCCTAACACATTGACTACTTCAGGAAATTCTTTGATCAACCGGTCTTGTAGCTGAAGGATTCTTTTGATTTCGGAATTGGAAGCATCCGGAAGTGTAACAGGCATAAAAAGAAGTGAGCCCTCATCTAATGGTGGCATAAATTCAGAACCCATTCGTAACAAAAGAGGAATGCATCCGAGACTTACTATAAAAGCAATAGCAATTACGGTCTTCTTCCAATTGAGACACAGTCGAAGGACAGGACTGTACAACCGAATAAAGAAATTGGAAATAACATTACGACTTTCGGGTCTAAGTTTTCCTTTCATTAATGTTCGCAGCAACATTGGCACAATAAAGAGTGCAACAATGGCTGAACCGATCATTGTAAAGGTTTTGGTAAGAACGAGTGGAGAAAATAATTTTTGTTCCTGACCGGTAAGGAATAAAATCGGAAAAAATGAAATCAGCGTAATGAGTATAGAGTAGAATACGGCTCTACCAATCATACGCGAAGATTTTTCGATGATGCTGATCCGTTGTTCCTCCGGAAGTTCGCTGGTATTGCCAATGCGTTCTTTTTCCATCGCTAATCATGTTGAGGTTTAACAACTGCCTGCGTAAGTTGGCGGTAAGCATTTTCGGTCATCACAATACCCGCATCAACCAGGTCTCCAATTGCCAAGGCAACACCACCGAGAGACATGATGTTGAGGCTTATGCCTGCAAATCGAATAATCATGAAGGCAATGAGAATAGAAAGAGGAATGGTAATAATTGCAACCAGTGCGCTCCGGAAATGAAAAATGAAAATCAACACTACAAGAGAAACGATGAGTATCTCCTCCCATAGTGCTTCAGTAAGCGTTGCAATAGCTGCTTCAATCAAGTCACTTCTATCATAGGCAACTTTAAACTTTACTCCGGAAGGCAAACCGGTTTCAACATCAACTATGCGTTCTTTTATCCTGTCAATAACCTCCTTAGCGTTCTCACCATAGCGCATCACTACAATTCCACCAACCACTTCACCATCACCGTTCTGCTCCGTTATACCTAATCGTAAGTCACTGCTCATTTGAACAGTGGCAACGTCCGAAATTTTTATGGGGATGGATTTGTACGTGCCTAATGAAATATTTTTGATATCGTCAATGCTGGTGATGTATCCCAAACCCCTGATCATATAACTTGTGGAGTTCATTTCGAAAACACTTCCTCCTACATCACGGTTATTTCCAGTGATTGCCCTCGTCACATCCATCAGTGGAACATTGAAATACACCAGCTTGTATGGATCGATGGTGACTTGGTATTGTTTCTGGAAGCCACCAAACGAAGCGACCTCACTAACCCCCTCTACTTTTTGCAACGCGAACTTGACATACCAATCTTGAAGCGCACGTAACTCTCCAAGATTATAACCAGGCGCATCAAGCGTATACCAGAAAACGTGCCCCACTCCGGTACCATCAGGCCCAAGTGAGGGAGTCAATCCCGGAGGTAAAAACTTTTGAGCGTAGTTAAGTCGTTCTAGTACGCGTGACCGAGCCCAGTAGATATCTACATCATCATTGAAAATGACAAAGACGAAACTCATCCCAAACATAGAAGCAGCCCGGATGCTTTTTATTTTTGGGAGGCCTTGAAGATTGGATACCAACGGATACGTAACCTGATCCTCAATTATCTTGGGATTTCGTCCCATCCACTCGGTGTAAATGATTACTTGATTTTCGGAAAGATCAGGGATAGCGTCAACTGGTGTTGTAAATACGGCAAACACTCCACCCACAATGATCAACACTATCCCTAGCCATACAAAGAAGCGATTGTGCATTGACCAGGAAATAATTTTCTCAATCATTTTTTACTCTGTTAAAAGTTTACGAATACATTGAGCGGTCAGATTATCCTTATTGAATCGATAGAGCGTTTTACCGTCTTTAATTTCTCTTTTTAGCAATCCACTCTTTTTCATGATACCGAGATGACGAGAAGTGATCGATTGTTCAAAGTGAAGCCGTTCATAGATGCTCTTCACCATCATTTGATCGCAACCACAATTGCACATCAAATGAAGAATCGCAATACGTTCGGGATGCGCTGCCGATTTTAATGCCTCGGCAAGATCACTCCAATCTATTTTTGGTTTTGTATTTGCCATCCTTGCTTACTCTGAAATAAGTATGCCAAATTGCAGATAGTTGCATACCTGTAGAATGACTATGGTCAAGAGTGAAGATGATTTTTATCATATCGTTATGAGATCAACCCTCTTCAAACTTTTATTGCCATTTTGAAGATGTGGGATGACAATAATATATATAGCAGTATCCCACAGGCTGGATAGAAGCACAAATCCAGAAGTATCGAGCCGATTTAAAGCAGCTTAGGACATAATGATCGAAGAGACTATGTAGAGGAACTCCCCAATTGTTTACGTTGGTCTACATCCATCACACCAGCATTAACTTCAACTTTATCAATTCCTAAGGCATTTTTGAGATCCATGTTTTCGAGAGAGTTCAAAAAAAATGGCAGCCACTTGGCTGCCATTGAATCATTTTAATCATCAATTACTTGTTTATTTGCTCCCGGGTTAAAATGAACAAGCTGAGATATGGTCTTAGCTTAGCATAAATCTGAGTAGCAAATTGGAAGGTCTCAACTGACCGTTAAGGCAATGCAAAAGGGATGAGTATTTCTTTATCGATTTTATTTTGCGGTCAAAAGCTATGTGCAAAACACAGATTCTGTTGGTGCCTAACGAAAGACACAATAGAATTAGTTATAGGTGGATTAAGGATGATGCCCTGTTAATGGGTGCCACGTATTGAGGCAATGGGTGGGAGTGTGATCTCTTTTGTCAAGGATTATGCAAACGAATAATCGCTATTGAGATTCCCATTTTATAGCGAGCGAAAGCTTGTGTTGTGCGAAGCAATCCCCATTTTAAAGATCGCTTCGCCTTCCCACATTCATTTGCAGTCAATAAAAATAAACTATTTGTTTAGCTTAACTTAAGTTGGTCAGCGTTTTGTTTACTGAATCGTTTCTTTTACACTTCCACACTTCAACATCGAATCTCCAAAGTAAGGATTCTTAATTGCTTTCTCATTGGATAGCCAAAACGCACCGGTATTTCCATTGGCCATCGGACAATAGTCGAGATATAACATACCCAAAGAAAGCTTTCCTCCTTTTACAAGTGTGGCCATTTCATTGCTTAATGTGCTAAATGCGTTTCGCTGCACTTCTAAGTCAGTTGACGCAGCAATCTCTGAAGCAGCTTTGTTGGCAGCCGCTGATACGCTGATATCTTTTAGTGCTTTCTGTAATTCAGTTGCTCCTTTTTTGGCTTCATCACCTTTCGAGGCTACCAATGCGTCCTTTACATGAACATAATGTTCATAAGCGGCACCCAGTTTGGCATCCTTGAACATGGCCATATTTTGATCCATCTGTTTGTCATCTTTTTTTGCTGCATTGTCGTGTTGTGCGAAAGCGCCACAGCTACCTAGAACCAGGCAAAGCGTTATCATTTTTGTTTTCATAGTTATTTCGATTTAAAGTGTTATACGATTTTATAATTGAGCATCATGCCATCATCTTCATGTTCCAGATTATGGCAATGCAATACAAATGTGCCCTTGTATTGAGGAAAGGTCATTATCAATCTTACTTTCTCTCCGGGCATCAACAGTACGGTATCTTTCCATCCTTTCTCCGTTGCAATTAAATCTCCACGTCCACCCATCCGTTCCAACATCTGGAACTGAACACCATGAATGTGCATGGGGTGAATTTCATCGCCCATCCTGTTATCAAACTCCCATATTTCTGTTGTGCCCGCCTGAACCGTTTCATCAATTCGCTCCATTTCAAATATTTTTCCATTGATGGAGTGACGCCCCATTCCTCCGTGTCCACCGTTTCCCCCTATCATAGCCGCTATGTCAAACATGCGTGTCTTTACCGATGATGACGTGGGTATCCTCACAAGTGTTGAAAGTGTTGTTGGCAATGTGAAATCAGTAGACGGCTTATCATTCACCTTAAATTTCATTATACTGAAAGCCTGCCTTCCCTGGGGATTGTACTTGCTGAATTTATGACTGACTAGTAGTAATTCCTGTCCGATAGCAAGAGAAGAAAAATCAACCAGTACATCCGCACGCTCCCCAGGTGCTAACATGATGTTCGGTGCAGTTTCCGGTGCTGCCAGTAATCCTCCATCCGTTCCGATGACATGGAACGGCATGCCATTAGACAACGCCAGGTTATATACCCGTGCTGTGGAACCATTGAGCAACCGAAGCCTAACCCAGCCCTTGCTTACATTCGCATAAGGAGAGAAAATTCCGTTCACCGTAATTTGCTCACCCAGATAGCCGGTCATGATCTCATCATCCGTTGGTGAATAATCAAGAGAAGATCCTGCGAATCGTTTATCCTGAATAATCAATGGAATTTCTGCATCGCCAGAAGGAAGAGTAAGGGAAGTTTCTTCGTTGTCATTGACAATAAACATTCCGGCAAGTCCCATAAACACTTGCCTTGCGGTAGTTTCATGTGGATGCGGATGATACCAATACGTACCTGCCCTTTGTTGAATTGGTAATATATAATTGTATGAACTTCCCGAAGCAAAAACATCTTTCGGATGTCCATCCATATTTTCTGGTAGGATCAATCCGTGCCAGTGAACATTAGTCTTCTCAGAAAGATTGTTCTGAAGTTGCACATTTATTGTCTCCCCCTTTGTAGCTTTTATGACGGGTCCTAATAGTCCATCCCGGTAAGACAGTACCGTGGTCATCTTACCGTTGAGCATTTCACCAGAAATAGTTTGTGATACGAGTTGAATATTGTTGTTTACTGTGGGAGGAATAGGTAAAACTCGGTCAAAGTTGCCTTGTAAGACCCAGTTAGGTTCGCCTATCATATCTTCTTCTGTATGGCAGGCATTTAATAAGATTGACGAACCAGCCAATGCACTTATGGTTGAAAGACCTGTTGATTTTATAAATTCCCTGCGTTTCATTTTAATTTGTTATTTGAATCCCGATGAGGAATAAGACTATTACTGCCAACATTAAATAGATAACACGTTTTGTCCAAAGTTTCCAGTCAGTTAGTATTACTTCACCTGTTTCACAACATGGTTTTACCATCATCTTTTACTTTAGGTTTTCCTTTATTTCACCACAACGCAACATCTGCTCACCAAAATAAGGGTTGCTGATTTCTTCCTCACGGCTTATCCAGTAGGCGCCCTTATTGTCAAAGGCCATAGGGCAATATTGATAATATACGTGAAGATTATTTACCGTGTACATTTTAAAAGAGGCATATAGTGCGTTTGTTAAATCAGAAAATAAAACACGTTGTTTCTCAAGATCATTTTCGTTCTGAATAGCCGTACTTGCTTGCTGCATTACAGTTAGTTTCTCCATCCAGTTGATGTGTGCTTCTCCCTGAAGGAGATTCATATCCACTTTTTTCAAAGCCGCTAAGAAATTTTTACTCTCCAGGCTTGCAGATTTTGTATTGGATGCAACAAAGGAATCTTTTATTTTCAGATAAGGTATGAGTGCAGTTGCTAGTTGTTGGGAGAATTGGGGGTCTATGCTTACAGATTGTTTTTTACGTTCAACCTCTATTTGTTGAGGAACATTGCTTGGTATTTTAGTATCTTTTTGATCACCACTATTCATAGCTCCATGTTGATGATCCGCCATAGGACTCACACCTTTCTTCAGCACCAGTTCACTATACAGCAGGTAGGCACCACTAACCACAACTATTTCATTCTCCATCAATCCTTCGGTGATTTCTACCTGCTCAAAATCTTCAAGACCAGTCTTTACCATACGTGGTTGAAATGTATTCGTATCCGACTGCACATATACGTGTGTTCCATTTCCATCACGAATCACGGCATCGGTTGGTATAGCCAATGTCTTTCTTGCCGAATGGCCAAAGAGAACTTGTGCCTGCGCTCCTGGCTTGAATTTCAGCTCCGGGTTTGAAAGGTTAGCTCGCATGACGATTATCTGAGTGTTGGCTCTGTACTCTGTACTTAGAAATGTAACTTTCGTTTCCACAGGAGAAGATTCATACCCACTTACGCGCACAGTAATCTTGTCTCCAATCTTAACTAGC
>JAYVBN010000559.1:0-5165 GCA_043750455.1 Bacteroidia bacterium
GTGGTGTGTTTTCCATTGAAAAGAATTTTGATGAGAATTATATATTCATGCCGCTTGATTTTGTAGAGGAACTTTTGAACTATGAAAACAAACGTACAGCATTAGAAGTAAAAACTTCCGAGGGTTCTTCTATTATTACAGTTCAACGCGAACTTAAAAATGTACTGGGTGAAAATTTCAACGTGCTTACAAACGAAGAACAGCACAAAGATTTATATCGGTTGTTTAAACTGGAAAAGCTATTTACTTTTCTTGCACTGTCTACTTTACTTTTGGTTGGTTCTATTAACATCTTCTTCTCGCTTATGATGTTGGCCATCGACAAAAAGAAAGATATCACCATTCTTTCGGCAGTTGGAGCCGATCAAAGTCTGATCCGTAAAATTTTTCTTACTGAGGGAGCTTTAATTTCAGGCATCGGTTCAACAATTGGGCTTATCTTGGGAGGCACCATCTGTTGGCTTCAAGATCACTATGGACTTGTCTCCATGGGTATGGAAAACGCAGTCATGCCAAACTACCCGGTTAAACTTGAAGTCTATGACTTTGTTTATGTAGGTATTGTTATAGTCGTTATCACAATGATCGTTTCCATCTACCCGGCCTTGCTAGCATCGAAGACCTATTCTACGAAACATTTGGGGTAGAGACCATTAGTTCCCATCAAGGCCAACCGACAGGATGTATGTTCTTACCCTAAATTGTACTATTTAGATTGCTTTTAATTTGCTATTTTTCAATTCTGCTTAGTCCAAAATAAGGCCAATTCTTAGTGAAGAGGCTCCTTTTGGTAGAGGTGGACGTCTAAATCCTGCTAAGACCAGGCCATACACTATGAAAGTTTCGGCAGCACAGCCGTTTCAAATTATTTATTCGCTGTACCAACACGAGTATCTGGGCTATATTTTTGAGTCCTATATCGTTCACTTGGACGAGAAGGGACAACTCACCTATCAGCACCAAAACATTTCATCAAAAAATGCACGTGAGTTCTCCAAGGGATTAGACACGCGGGATTATGAGCTAATCGAGTTGATGGATGGCATGAACCAGGATATGATCCTGAAAAAATTCTCTGTCAAGGTTATGAAGCCTGGGGAGTTTTTTGCCAAAACATATGACAAGCAGAAAGGAAATGAATTGGTGCAAGAACAAATTGAGAGTTACCTGGAAAAGCTTCGGGCGGAGACCTTGGAAAAAATGAAAAGCAAGATGCTCTATGAAATGGGCAATGATGGAGAGCCTACCTGGAAAAAATTAGAGATCGTTGAAAAACGCGCGAGCATACAATTTCATTTTCGCAGAAGCGAGGAAAACACAAATTACTATCCTACCATTTCCTTTGAAGGAAAAAAACTAGACATTCCAAATCCTACCGCTTACCTCGTATGTAAAAATCCGGCATGGATGGTTTTGAATGGAAAGCTATATGGCTTTGACAAACCGGTAGACGGTAGAAAACTACTTCCTTTCCTTACCAAAAAGTTTGTCGTCATTCCAAAAAATCTTGAGGAGACCTATTACAATCGTTTCGTTGCACCTTTGATTGCCTCATTCGATGATATCGAGGTTCAGGGCTTCGAAATCAATAAGAGCAATTTTGAACCGCACCCTCACCTAACCATAAGTGAGTTGGCCCAAGGCGCCAGTCGCGAAGTTCCATCGCTTTTCGAATCTATCGAAGAACCGGCAGCAACGGATGAAGCTGGAAAAATTGTATTTGATCTTTCTTTCAAATACGGCAAACATCATTTTCGCGGAGATGCCTTTGGTGCTGTGAATGTAACCATAGAAAAAAAAGGTGAAGACTATACTTTTCACAGGGTAAAACGAAATATTGATGCTGAGAAAAAATTTGCTCAAACGCTTATTAAACTAGGGTTACCGCTAAAAGGATTTCGTACAGCCGTGGCCAAGGCTCACGCTTTTTCGTGGCTAAATGAAAATAGAGTCAACTTGCTAAATCTTGGCTTCGAAGTAAGTCAGCCAGACAACCGTGATAAAAAGTATTTTGTCGGAAAGGCTGTCATTGAACTTGACGTTAAAGAAAATATAGACTGGTTTGATATTCACGCAAAGATTCGATTTGGTGAATTTGAAATTTCATTCAAGGAGCTTCGAAAACTTATTCTAAAAAAGAAAGTAGAGTTTAAATTACCAAATGGAGAAATCGCCATCATTCCGGAATCATGGCTCATAAAATACGGAGATCTTTTTGCCATGAGCGAAACACATGGCGACCACGAAAAGCCTGTGTTAAAAAAATATCACCTGAACCTCTTGAAAGAATTGCAAGAAGGCAATCTGGCAAAAGTACACATGAGTGATAAACTTCGGCACCTGGATTCTTTTACGGGGATTAAAGACTATCCTATTCCTGCAGGGTTTTCGGGTAAGCTAAGGCCATATCAAAAATCAGGATATAATTGGCTTCGTTTCCTTAATGAGTTTCACCTGGGTGGTTGTTTAGCCGATGATATGGGTCTTGGAAAGACAGTGCAAACATTAACTCTTCTGTTAGCTGAGAAAGAAAAAGGCAACGCAGGAACATCGTTGCTTGTCATGCCTACCTCCCTCACGTACAATTGGGAAATGGAGGCCGCAAAGTTTACACCGCAACTTAAAATTTTAAACTATACCGGTACGCTTCGCAACAAAGACATATCGCGTTTTGAAAAATATGATATCGTGATCACTTCCTACGGCATCACCCGATTAGATGTAGAATCACTTCAGAAATTCTTTTTCAACTACATTATTTTAGATGAGTCGCAAGTAATCAAGAACCCCACCTCAAACATCGCGAAAGCTGTTTTGCAGTTGAGATCGCGCCATAAGCTTACCCTTACAGGAACACCGCTTGAAAACACCACGCTTGACTTATGGTCGCAAATGACTTTTATCAATCCGGGGTTGTTAGGCGGCCAGACTTTTTTCAAAAATGAATATCAGGTGCCGATTGAAAAAAGAGGCGATGAGGCAAAAAGTAAAAAGCTAAACTCAGTTATAAAACCTTTTGTGCTAAGGAGATTGAAATCACAAGTGGCAACGGATCTCCCGGAGAAAGTGGAGAACATCCACTATACCAACATGACTGCCGAACAAGAAGAAAAATACGAAGAGGCTAAGTCATTTTTCCGACATAAAATATTAGATCAGATTGATAAGGACGGGATCAACAATACCCGCTTCATGATTCTGGAGGGTCTTACAAAGTTACGTCAGTTGTCTAATCACCCACGGATGGTGGATACTACCTACACAGGTAGCTCAGGAAAGATGGAAGATCTTTCACACATGTTGGAGAATGCGTTGTTGGAAGGGCACAAACTCTTAGTGTTTAGTCAGTTTGTAAAACACCTTGAGATTGTGAAAGAGTTTTTAGTTGAGAAAAAAATTCCTTTTGCTTACTTGGATGGTTCTAGTAGTGATCGCAAGGATCAGGTTGAAAGATTCAATAGGGAGCCTGACTTAAAAGTTTTTTTAATTTCGATAAAGGCAGGTGGCCTTGGTCTCAACCTTACAGAAGCCGATTATGTTTTCATTCTCGATCCGTGGTGGAACCCTGCAGTTGAAGCCCAGGCCGTTGACCGCGCCCACCGTATTGGCCAAAAGAAAAAAGTATTCACCTACAAGTTCATCACGCGCAATACAGTGGAGGAAAAAATCCTGCAACTTCAGCACCGCAAACTTAAACTTACCTCTGATCTGATCACCACAGAAGAAAGTATTATGAAACAATTAACACGCGAGGACATCGTGCAGATGTTAACGTAACTTCGTTAGCCAAAAGGCTTTGACTAATTAAAGTAGAAGCAAGGTTTCGATATTGCTTTCCAATCCCTGTAAAGGCGCGTGACTATCAATATCCCTTAATTTTGGTGATAAAATAGCAATTGGCGCTCGCCACGTATTCTTTTTTTGGATGATAACATCTCCGACATTTCACTACTTTTGTTCTCCTTCCTTGGAATATGAAAGATAAGGTAGTCATTATAACAGGCGGCTCATCGGGCATTGGCAAAGCATTGGCCGAAGTCTTTGGTTCAAATGGTTCGCAGGTTCTGATTACAGGAAGAAACCTGGGCGAACTGAATGAAGCAGTTAGTGAATTAGCAAAAAAGGGAATAACCGTTCACAGCCTTCAGGCAGATGTGAGCATTGAGGCCGACAATAAAATGATGGCTGAAGAAGCGTTAAAACTTTTTGGAAAAATTGATGTGCTGGTGAATAACGCTGGCATAGGAATGCGTGCTCTTTTTGAAGAACTGGACCTCGGTGTGATACGTCAAATAATGGACATCAATTTTTTTGGAATGGTCTACGCTACCAAGTATTGCCTTCCGGAAATAATCAAGAGCAAAGGTTCAGTTGTAGGTATTTCCTCAATAGCAGGATACCGCGGATTGCCCGCTCGTACAGGATACTCGGCTTCTAAGTTTGCCTTAAATGGATTTTTAGAAGCTCTGCGTGCCGAGGTTTTGAAAGATGGTGTTCATGTGCTCACTGCTTGCCCGGGCTTTACAGCCACTAATATTCGCAAGCGTGCTCTAACTAAAGATGGAAGTGTGCAGGGGGAATCCCCACGCGAAGAACAAGAAATGATGTCGGCAGAAGAATGTGCGGCTCATATTTATAAAGCCGCTGTCAATCGTAAAAAAATTCTCGTCCTCACTGGTCAGGGAAAACTCACTGTGTTTCTCAACAAGAGATTTCCCGGTTGGATGGATTGGCTAGTCTATCACGAGTTGGCTAAGGAAGCACATGCTCCATTGAAGTAGTTAGTTCTCCTAATTTTTAGTTAAGAGATTGCCTATTCTATCAACAAGAACAGTTTACTTTAATTCTTAGCAAATCTTAACTTTCGAATATTTCAAAATCATTGGCTAAATCCAAAACCCTATTCTTCTGTCAAAGCTGCGGCTATGAATCTCCCAAGTGGATTGGCAAATGTCCTTCTTGCAATTCATGGAATTCCTTTGTGGAGGAAGTTGTTACCAAAAGCGAAGGTGATAAAAACGCTTGGCGACAAGATTCTGGCAAAAGCAAAATCAGCAAACCAAAAACGCTGAATGAAATTGAATCGTCTGGTGAAATACGGATTGCCACACCCGATCAGGAACTGAATCGCGTGTTGGGTGGAGGTATTGTTCCGGGTTCGTTGG
>JAYVBN010000560.1:0-5780 GCA_043750455.1 Bacteroidia bacterium
GCCACCGTCCTTCAACTTTTTTTGTTCGATGCATGGGGCGTTCCATTTATCGTTACGGTAGCCACTACCATTCTTCTAATCTGGATCTATACTATTAAAGGAGGTGTAAAGACAATCATCTGGACAGATACTTTTCAAACCTTTTTTCTCGTTGCTGCAGTAGTGATTACCGTCTGGCAAATTTCGGACAGGCTTGGGTTCTCGTTTATAGATATGGTGACTGCCATACAATCAGAAGGGTACTCAACTATTTTTCATTGGGATGATGTTAACTCTCCTTTTTTCTTTCCCAAACAATTTTTTGGAGGTGCTTTTATTGCCATTACCATGACGGGCATGGATCAAGAGATCATGCAAAAAAATCTAACCTGCCGAACATTGAAAGATGCCCAGAAAAATATGTTTTGGTTCAGCCTTACGCTAGTCATTGTGAACTTGTTGTTTCTCACCCTTGGTGCATTGCTCTACATGTATAGCGAACAAAAGGGACTAGGCATTCCTGCTTTGAGCGATGAATTATATCCGCTCCTGGCTCTTAATGAACTTGGACCAATGGTTGGAATTTTATTTCTCTTGGGAATCATAGCTTCTTCATACGCCAGCGCAGACTCGGCACTAACGGGTTTAACAACTTCGTTCTGTATCGATTTCCTTAACTTCAAAAACAAACCTGAGCGTCAGAAACAAAGGCAAAAGTTTTTGGTTCATCTTGGCTTCTCAGTATTGTTCCTCATCATCATTATTATTTTTAAAGAGCTGAATGAAAAATCTGTTATTGATGCGGTGCTCAACGTAGCTGGTTATACATATGGCCCCCTGCTTGGGCTTTTCACTTTTGGGATTTTTACCAAGCGAGACATCAAGGGGATTGCCGTGTTGATAATCTGTATTATCGCTCCATTTTTGTCTTATCTGGTGAGTACCAACTCCGTGAACTTGCTCAACGGCTACAAAATTGGAATTGAAATTTTAATCATCAATGGATTTTTTACATTCGCAGGACTGTGGATTATTTCCAAAAGAAAAAATCCTGTTAGTTAAAGCTCCTTTGCCGGATCCCAGAAAAGCCGTTCGAAGTCAACCACCTTATCTTTTACTACTTTGATGTTCTCTTTTTCAAGAGCCTTTTGCATGGCCGTAGGTGTTTCAAAATGATGCTTGCCTGTTAATAAGCCCGCCCTGTTTACCACCCGATGTGCTGGTATTTTACTATCACCATGAGCTGCATTCATAGCCCAGCCTACCATTCTGGCACTCATTTTAGTGCCGAGGTAAGCGGCAATTGCACCATAACTTGTCACCCGGCCTTTCGGAATAAGCTTAGCCACTTCAAATACATCATCAAAAAAACTATAGGTTTTATTGCCTCTCATTGATTTGGTTGCTTTCGTCATAAAATAAATTTAGCAAAAGCTTGCTGAGAGTTTAAATTTGTGGCTTGGTTTTTTAGTAGTAATGAGAAAACTATCCTTTGTCATTGTCCTCTGGTTATTTGTTTCACAACTGTGTGGGCAACAACTCATTTTCCCCAATTCAACCGAGTGGAATGTACTGATGGAGGGAGACGAACTTTCCTTTTTTGTGACCACAACTGATTCCTTACGACCGCGGTATTCAATAGAAGGGTCGAATGGATACAAAATTCAATTCGATTCCCTGGGGCATTTTCAATGGACGCCAGCCTTTGACTTAGTTGACCGCCTGGAGAAACAAAAAGAACTCATTTTGATTTTTCAGGCCGAGTGGGCTGACGGTCGCAGGGTGCGAAGGCAAATTGCTTTCACTGTTCATCATAAAAACCGACCACCTTCTGTTGAAGAGCTTCCGATATTCTATGTGAAACAGGCCACCTCCAATCGTTATCAAATTCCCTCCGAATATGTTAGTGATCCCGATGGCGACCCACTTGTTTTCAAAATCAGACCATCACAACTTCCCGAAGGAGCTAATTTGTCTTCCCTTGGGTTACTTACCTGGACGCCCTCTCGAAATCAGTTTAATGGTCTAAAAAATAATCCAATAATCCTCGAGTTTATCGCGCAAGATCAGCCCGATAAAGTGGAGTCAACAGGAAAATTAAAAATCTCTCAAACGCAACTTGACCTGCCACCCGAAATGCTATTGGTGCCAGCCGATACAATTGTAATTACGAAGGAAGATCAGTTGATAAACTTTAAATTGTATACCTCTGACCCTAATGGAGATGAAAATATTTTCAGTGTTGGCATTATCTCTTCGGATGCAAGGGTGCCAACTAGTAGTCTGAAAGAAAATTCACCTGTTCAGCACGAATTTACCTGGACACCTGGATACGCGTTCGTTGAAGAAGTCGAAAAAAATATAACTATACTGCTCACTTTTTTTGCTATCGATAAGTCGTCCAATAGGGTGCAACGAAAAGTGAATATCAAAATTCTGGATACCGAAAATCTGGATGAGAAGGACAAATTATTGTACATGAAATACAGAAACTCTCTGATTCAGGCGAAGGTATTGATTGATCAACTTGAAGAGAATCACGAAAAGCTGAACAAAGCCTATCGCCAGGCAAAGAAAGGAAAGAAACAACGTTCCATCTTAAACGCATCTTTGGGTGCAGTCACGGGTCTCTCGCCAATTATTCTGGAGACAGAACCATCAAAAAAAGTATCGGCCATAGGCGGAACTACAGTGCTTACTATAGGCACGCTGGAAGCAACTGAGGTAATCGGCAAATCGAGAAATGATATTTTAGACAAAATGAAAATCAACGTTGAAATCCGAAATCAACTTCAAGTAGAGGGAGATAATATTGCACGTAAGTACGCCTTAAAATCAGCTCGTAGAAGCAAAGAGTTTGATAGTGATCGTGATAAGTTGTTACCTATGATCAACAATCAAAAACTAGTGATCTTAGAATTGGACGCTAAGCGTTCAACTTCTCCAAAGTTTGTTAATAAAGAGATTAAGAAAACCTTCCCTGATTTTAGTGAAGAGTAAGTTTCAAAGTAATTATTTCAACTCAACTTTGCGGGATGGGGATTTCGCATTACTTTTGCAGTCCCGAAAAACAAAAATCGCATACAGAGGAATGGTAGAGCGGTTTATCCAAAGGGGATGCCTTTGGCATTGCACCGGTCTTGCCCCAAAGGGATGCCTTTGGCAAAAACCGGAGACCCTTCACTGGGTCCGGGGGTTTTGATGTTAGATTCGCAAAATGTTTTATGCTTACATTTTGCAAAGTGAGTTGGTTGGAACTCATTATTACGGTCACACGAGTGACCTCATTGAAAGATTGAAGCGGCATAATCTGGGTAAAGTCAGATATACCAAAGGGAAGAGACCTTGGAAATTGGCTTACAGTGAAGCCTTTGAAACCAAATCAGAGGCCTATAAAAGAGAATTATTTTTCAAGTCAATTGAAGGATATAGGTACCTGAAAGAAAAAGGTATCATTTAAACAGAGGAATGGTAGAGCGGTTTATTGCACCGGTCTTGAAAACCGGAGACCCTTCACGGGGTCCGGGGGTTCGAATCCCTCTTCCTCTGCGATTAAAAAACCCCAAACAACTGGGGTTTTTTAATTTAACGAGGGTTACAGGATCCTTTTGAAATAAAATAATAGGGAGAGAACATTAATCTTATTTCCACAATTGCACCTTCAACTCTGCCCTTCTATTTCGGGCATGCTCCTCTTTTGTGCAGACCACTCCGTTGCTACAATTATTTAAATGCAATTCTTCACCAAAACCGATGGCAGTCATCCGTTTGATTTCTATCCCCTGAGATTCAAAAAACTTAACCAAGCTGTTTGCCCTTTTGTCAGAAAGTGCTTGGTTGTATTCATGTGTGCCACGTGCATCGGCATAGGCTCCTATGTGAATATGAGATTTCGAGTTTCTCTTTACGATTTTTGCTAATTTTTCAAGTTGAGGGTTGTACTCTGTTTTAATGTCCCATTTATCAAATTCAAATTGCAAGACAACTTTTTCCATGAAAACTTCTTCCAGCACAAAATCATTAAGAAGATCTCCATTTCTTAAACTGTTTGTATTTAACTCAAATCCTTGAGGTATAAATCCTTCTTTACGCGCGCTTACTCTATATTTATTACTTGGGATAACAAGAAAATTATACTCACCAGTATGATTGGTTAGTACCGAATCTGTTTTTCCGTCAGTAAGGTTTTCAAGCGTAAGAGTAACGCCCTGCAATTTATTCTGAGTTTCATTACTATAGACAGTTCCCTTTGCAAATAAAGCATTCTTCCATAGGGGAATAAGTATACTATCCCTGCCTAATGTGCGCGTGTTGGTAGAAAACTGAAGGCTATCTATCCAGGTGAATCCATCCTTCTCTGCCACAAAATTATAGGTTCTATCAAAAGCTAAATCAAAATAGAAATTTCCATTCTCGTCACTAATTGTTGAATTAATCACCTGATGTTTTTCATTCATCAAAGCTATTTTTGAACTTGGGATTGATTTTGTTGAATCGTCCCGCTCAATAACCTTACCGACAATAAAAAAAGATTTTACATTGAAGCTATAAACATCATCATACCCTTTGCCTCCTTTTCTGTTTGAAGAGAATAAACCTTTTCTACCACTGTCATCCATGACTAAAGCAAAGTCATCACTAGAGGTATTTAAAGGAAATCCGAGATTTTCTGGCATCGAAAAAGTAGTGTCCTTTCGATGGCTTACATAAATATCCAAGCCTCCCAAACCACCGTGTCCGGTAGATGAAAAATATAACGTTGTGTCATTGGACATAAATGGATAAAACTCGTCACCCATAGTATTAATAGAAGGACCAAGGTTTAAAGGAGCTGTCCATTTTCCTTCTTTTCGCTCGGAGGTATAAATATCAACCCCTCCCTGACCCCCGGGACGATCAGAGGAGAAATACAACATATTGCCATCCTCCGACATCCAGGGATGCCCAATAGAATAGGCATCATCATTATATTGAAAGGGCTCAACATTTTTCATGGTATTACCCTCCTTCAAATCAGCAAAGTATAGTTTTAAATGAACCTTGCCATTGTTGTGAACAGGCCTGCCAGCAGATAGGTTATTTCTGGAAAAAACCACATGCTTGCCTCCGTTATAAAAAGCAATTGGTCCGTCATGATAAGGTGAGTTTAGATTCTGGTGATTGAAAAACGTTGCATCTTTTTCGCCACTTGCTTCTTTGGGTGCATAAAAAATATTAAGCATAGCTTCCTTGTCATTCAGTGCAGAGGTCGATTGTTTCTTAACAAATAAATCGCGGTCGCGTGCCGACACAAAAACTATTCCATTGTTATGATACTGAGGTGCAAAATCTGATTGATCAGAGTTGAAAGGCTCATTTTTAACTTCATATAATACAGAGTCTCTGAAATAGTAGCTGATATAATAGATAAACTCAAATTTAGATTTGCCTCTTGTATCAGTTGTAAGCCTGCTATATTCGGAAAACCATTTCTGTGCATCGGCATATTTTCCCTGGATACTCAATACCTGAGCATACTGATATTTATACTGAGGGGAGATATTTGGAGTAGCTGCCAGTGAGGCATACCATTGCTCTGCCTCATCAATATTTCCAAGTCGGAAATTGCAATCTGCGATCCGCTGGCGTGCCACATAATTTGATGAATCCTTCTCCACCACTACATGGTATAGTTCTAATGCATTACGGTACGCCAGGTGACCGTACATTATCTCTGCTTTCTTAAAATTGCTTTGGAAGAGATTTGAAATATTTGTGCTTTGCGCCTTTACAAGGAATGCAGAAAAAAAGAGAATGGCGAC
>JAYVBN010000561.1:0-7198 GCA_043750455.1 Bacteroidia bacterium
AGAACCAAGGCTGTTGCGGCTAACATCCAGGCTACATCTCCCGAGTTAATTCCTTCTGTAACGATAGAGCCTGGCACGGCTGGCATAAAAATCGCCAGAATGCTTACTGCTATTAGTAAAATGAGAAAGACGACTGATTTTTTCATACTGCTAAGGTTTTAAGGTTTTCAATAATTTTTATCAAATAACTTAACATTAGGGTAAAATATGAACCTATTTTGAGAAAATATTACAGAATCCGATTGAAATAGGGTAAAAAATGAACCTTATTTTATAAAAAACAATATGTTTTTGTGAAAAGTGGGTTAATTCCGGTAGGATGTTTGGCTTTAGCAGTAAAATTGAGATAGAAAATTGTGTTCTGAGAAGTGTTCTTAACTGGAGGATAAAGGCGTTATCTGTTTACAAAAGCCAATGCTTATCTTAAGAAAGTTATTAGTCATGAAAAGGATTTTCAAGCTTGTAGGATTTGCGTTGTTGGGTCTGATTGGCATATTCCTTATCGCTTTAGTGATTATTAATAGCTATCGGAAGGAAATTCTGGAGGAGATCAACCAAGAACTTGGCGAAGAAATAAACGGGGACATTAATATTGGCAAACTGCGCATTACCATTTTTAGCGATTTCCCCAACGTATCGCTCTCCTTACGGGATATTTACATGCGTGGGCCAAGGTATGCTGAGTTTCATCAGGATTTTTTAAAGGCCGACATCATTGATATTAATGTCGAAGCCCTGAAACTGCTTCGCAAGGAAGTCAGTATCAAATCTGTGGATATTGTAAATGGAGAGGTCTTCATTTTTAAAACCCAATCGGGATATACCAATCTGGATATATTCAAGCGAACCGGGAAAAAGGACACGATCTCTGAAAGTCAGGTTGATAAAGTGAATTTCAGAAACATTAACCTCAAAAACGTAACAGTTTCGTTTCACGATTCGCTAAAGCGAAAAGAATTTGACGCTCATTTTCTGGACGTAACGAACACGATCATTCCTGGTGATTCTTCCACGCTATTTCACATTCAGGGCAACATGAGATTTATAGGATTGATGTTCAATGCTGAAAAGGGTAGTTATCTTAAGAATACAGAAGCCGGAGTTGATTTTAACGTAGAGTTTTTTCCACACACACGTCAACTAATAGTAAAACCCTCCTCTCTAAAATTGACCAGGTCAGACATTAAATTGTCTGGATTTTTTAACCTGGCAGATCCCAGTGCTTTTCAACTGAATATTCAGGCAGATAGCCTTTACTATAAGGAGGGCTTATCCGTAATAACGGAATCATTGAGTTCTAAACTTGAAAAGTATACCATTGAAAAGAAATTGGATGTTAACGTGATCATTGGCGGTTCACTTGTTCCGGGGTCGAAAGCTTTGGTGGATATGACTTTTTCTATGCGCAATAATAAAGTGTCATCCGGCAAAATTGAAATGAACCCATTGACATTGAGTGGCTTGTTGACAAATCATTATGCTAGTAACGGCAGCGCAGAAGACCGCAACATTTTGCTGCGTTTTGATACCCTATATGGTAAAGTCAATGGCTTTGGGTTTGGAGCGAATGTATCTGTCCATGATTTTGAAGATCCGAATTTGAGCATGAAAGCAAAATTTGATATAAGCTTGAAAGACCTTAATGCCGATAGTATCTCAGAGATTAAGTTTAAGCAAGGTCGATTCATTTCAGATTTTTCATATCAGGGCAAACTGGAAGAATTTCTTGACACTAAACGACATAAGTATGATGGCAAATTAAGTGGCGTAGCAAGTCTTACAGGAGGGGAGGTAGAGTATGTGCCAAAGCAAATGAAGTTTGAAAAGGTAGAGGCGCTCGTGCACTTTAACAATGAACAGTGCCGGATTGAGAATATTTCATTGATGATGAATAAAAATCCAATCTTGATAAAAGGTTTATTCACCGGGTTTGTTCCGTTTTTTACGCAGCCTGATAAACGAGTCAAGGCTGTCTTAACGGTTACTTCGCCAGGCTTGGATCTGTCTAAATGGGTCACTCAAAAAAAGGCTAAAAAACTAAGTGAAGAAAAGGCAGCCAAAAAGAAAAGAAAAATTTCTGACCTCATTGACCAGCTCTACGAAAAACTGGAAGTTGAAATTGCTTTTGATGTTAAGCAACTAGTGAACAAGAATTTTAAAGCAAAAAAAATCACTGGCAAGATCCTTTTAGCAAATGATCGGCTACAGATAAAGGGCGTGAAAATGAATTTGGCTGACGGCCAGGTCGATTTTTCAGCCAGCCTTAGTCAGTTGCAACGAAAGGTTAATCCAATAACGATAACGGCAAAAGTGAAAAATGCCGATGTGCGCGATTTCTTTTATTCCTTTAATAATTTTAACCAAACCACTATTCGCCACGACAATCTTTCAGGCAAAGTTAATGTAGACATCAAGCTTAAAGCCTCGATAAACAATAATCTTGATATTATTACACCCACGATGAACGGGGATGTTGAATTCAAGTTAAAGCAAGGAAGATTGCTTGCGTTTGAGCCACTTCAAAAGATGAGTAATTTTTTGTTTAAAAACCGCGATTTAAGTGATGTGCAGTTTGGCGAAATCAACGCACATTTTTATTTGAAAGGTACTGAGCTGGATGTAAGCCGCATGGAGGTACAATCAACCATCTTCACATTGTACGTAGAGGGTCGGTATAGTTTAGCGGACAGTACAGACCTGAGCATACAAGTACCGTTGAATAATTTGAAAACGCGCGATCAGCATATTCCACCGGAAAATATTGGAATAGGTAAAAGAGTTGGTTCTAGTGTCTTTTTGCGCGCCCACAAAGGTAAAGAAGGCGCGACTGTAATCACTTATGATCCTTTTATGAGGTTTAAAAAGCAGAAGAATGCAAAAAGAAGTAGGCAGTAGGCAAATGGCAATACGCCATTTACTGCTGTTGAGAATCAAATAAGATCAAATCCTTTGACCTTTTGCTCTTGCCTATTGTATATATCAATTTTGCACCTCTTGAGTCAGAATTGATTGTATTAGTTTATTTATTTCTTCTCCCCGAGTTAAGGTCATCATGTGTGAACCTTTATCAATTATGAAATTGGTTTGAACATTTCGTATCGGTATGGTATGATCATTTGTTCCATGAATATGAATTATCTTACTATTCGCTTTTTCCCGATCCCAGTTAATAATCATGTTGACAGTCCTCTTATAATATTTTGCATCCTTATTTTTTAACATGCTTTTGAAAACGTCTTTATTCTTGCTTCTATCGGGCTCTACAATGGGTTGAAGAGCCTGGGCACCGATTTTTATTAATTTCTTAGGAATTATTTTGTTTAAAGGGACTGACTTTTGAAATCTGTAACGAAAAGGAAGTTCTTCTCGACACTTAGCACTTGATATTACAATAATTTTTTCTGGTGTAAGAAAGTCTGCTAACTCCGAACAAATCATACCACCCAGGGAAACACCAATAAAAATATATTTTTGAGTGGTGTCAATTTGTAGACTTATCTCGTGAGCATATTCAGCCAAGGTGGCTCCTTTTTTTGGGATTGGGTAATTTATATGTACGATTTGGAAGTTAGTATTGAGGTTAATTTTTTCGAAGATGCGTTCGTCCGAACCTTGGCCTGAAAAAAAATAAACGTAGGTGACATTATTGCCAAATGAAAAATTGGACAACCCCATGAGCAAAAGGAAGTATACTATTTTTATTTGATAACTCATCTAAACTACTATGAATCGCCAAATTGATAAATCATTTACTTAACTCCCTTCTGACTTTTCACCAACTGCGCCATTTTCACTGCCTCATAGGCGTTTACAAGTCCTCCGGTATTGCTCAATTCGCTAAACTTCACGTTTGTACTTCCACCCGGACTTACAACTTCCAGGTTATCAAATTTGCGAGTAGATTTTTTGAGAATGTCTTTAATTTCCAAATAAGATAGTTCGGGAAAATAGGACATCAGTAAAGCAGCAACTCCCGCAGTTGTTGGACAAGCCATACTTGTTCCGCTTTGATTTTTGTACGTATTGCCAGGTGTTGTGGAATAGATTTCAACGCCCGGTGCAAAAAAGTCTACTGACTTTTTTCCGTAGTTAGAAAAGCTTCCGACAAATTCCTGATCACTTCCCCAGGCAGAAGCGCCGATCTCTAACCAGTTTTTTGCTTCTTTATTATCTGAATAGTAACGGGAAGGAAAATTCTTTTTCTCATCAATGTTCTCGCTATCATTTCCGGCAGCGTGAATAAGTAGTACGCCTTTTTGTTCGGCATATTTAACAGCTTTGTCCACCACTACTTTTTCTGGCGAGAAAGATTTTCCAAAACTCATGTTGATAATTTTGGCGCCATTGTCCACGGCATAGATGATAGCATTGGCAACATCTTTGTCGCGTTCATCGCCATTAGGCACTGTGCGAACAGACATGATCCTCACGTTGTCGGCAATGCCTTTTATTCCAATTTCATTTTTGCGATCAGCTGCAATGATGCCCGCTACATGTGTCCCATGTTCCGGATCTGGACCCTTCACATCATTATTGCCGTAGTTTTTTTCGTAAGGATTTGAATAGTTGTCACCAACAATCAAACGCGAGTCAAAACTTTCGTTGTAGCCATATTTTACAATCACTCCAAAATAATCTACTGCTTCTTGTAGTTGTGCCAATAGGTCATCGATGCTTTCTTCTGGTCCGATATTTTTGAACATGTTAAGAAGAAATCCTTTTGCGAAAAGTAACGAAGGATCCGTTGTTGTAAATTCCTGTAGGGATTCCTGTGTAAGTGAATCGGTTTTTAATATGACTTTAAGTGTATCTACGCTGAGCATGACATTGTCTTGCAGATTTTTGTAAAGACTGTATTGCTGCTCATTTTTTGCTTTTAGTTTTTCAAACTTGTCTTTGATTTTTTGGTATTGCTCGTACTCTGCCTTTTGTTTTTTTGGCACCTTGCCGTCTTTTATGTTTTCAAACTTCTTTTTTAGCCTCACATATTCACGGGTCAGCTCATAGGTATCTTCGTTTACATTTCCTTTTGCCCCGCCAATAAAATTCCAACCATTCACATCATCGATGTAACCATTTTTATCATCGTCTATTTTGTTACCAGGTATTTCATCTTCATTTATCCAAATAATACTTTTTAAATCCTCATGCTCGATGTCCACTCCCGAGTCTACAACGGCAACAATCACCGTGCGTGAAGGTTGACCAGCCATGGTTTCATAAACTTTTGCCGCACTTACACCTTGTAGTTGGTCTTGCTCAGGATCACGGAGGAACCAGTCTTTAGGAGGTTCAATGGTTTGGCCTTGCGCCAGAGCATGGATAGCAATAAGCAGTATTAATGAGGTCAGTTTTCGCATGGTAAAAGATTTTCCGAAATATAGCCGAATGGCAGAATATTCTTGTTTTTCTATGATTAGCGGAGACTTTTCTGTGGTCGTGGTGTTAAAAAAGTGAAATAGAGACAAAAAACTTACTTCTGTGATTTGGTTTTGGTTTGTGCCCCTTCCATATAGATCAATTGCATCAACTTTGAACCAAGGTTATCACAAAAAAATATGATACTTATCTGCCTGTTGTTTGTTGTATTCTTTTCGGGGCTCTTTTTTTCCTTTACTTTAAACCGGCTCAGAAAAGTAAAAACTAACTTATTGAAGGGATTCGAAGTTTAGATGCCTTATTGTTAGTTGGGTCTACTATACAATCAGCCTAGTTGCTGCCTTTTCAAGAATTTTCAAATAATAGTTTTCATAGATCGGAAGGATATTGCTGATGTCAAATTCCTTGGCACGCTTCAATGCATTTTCTTTGAACCTGGGTAGATTGTTTTTGTCCAACACGAACAACGCCTTTCGCGTCATATCTTCTACATCTCCTATGTTACTCATGAAACCTGTCACGCCCTGAACGTTTAGCTCGGGTATGCCTCCTGTATTCGAAGAAATGACTGGCACCTCACAGGCCATAGCTTCCAATGCAGCCAAACCAAAACTCTCTTTTTCCGAAGGCATCAGAAATAAATCGGCAACAGACAATACTTCTTCAACAGCTTCAAGTTTTCCGAGAAACCGAATATTATCGCAGATGTCTAACTCACGGCACATCGCTTCAGCGTGAGACCGTTCTGGGCCATCGCCAATCATGAGCAACTTGGCTGGAATTTCTTTTTGGATATTATAAAATACGGTAATCACATCTGGAATGCGTTTCACCTTTCGGAAATTGGATGTGTGAACCACCAGCGCTTCATTGTTGGGACAAATGGCTTTTTTAAAATGGTCTTTCTTCTGCTTTTTAAATTTGGCCAAATCAATGAAGTTGGGGATCACTTGAATTTCATTGGTGATCTTAAACGAATGATAAGTCTCCCTCTTCAAATCTTCAGAAACAGCAGTTACGCCATCGGATTGATTGATACTGAACGTTACCACTGGTTCATAAGAAGGATCTTTTCCTACCAAAGTAATATCCGTTCCATGAAGTGTAGTTACAACGGGAATATAAATCCCGTGGGTGAGTAAAATTTGTTTAGCCATGTATGCAGCAGAGGCATGGGGTATGGCATAGTGAACATGAAGTAAATCAAGCTTCTCGTTTTTAACTACGCTCACCATTTTACTGGCCAGGGCAAGTTCATAAGGTGGATATTCGAAAAGTGGATAGGAACGGAACTCTACCTCATGATAAAAAAGATTTTCACTTAAGAAATCCAAACGACTGGGCTGTGAATAGGTAATGAAGTGAATTTCATGGCCTTCCTCGGCAAGGGCTTTGCCCAACTCTGTTGCCACTACACCGCTTCCTCCGAAGGTTGGATAACAGACAATTCCTATTTTCATTTTTCCCACTGGTTTGTGTAATTGGTTTAACCTCATTTGGTATCGTTTAGTTTCGGCTTAGCCACAGATTCACTGAAATTTGCTATGTGATGAGCCTATTATGCCTCGATTTATTTGTCGATTTTTTCAATCTGTGGCTTATTAATTATTAAGATATTCTATAATTCTGAAATGTTCCGTTAGGAACAATTGGTGGGTAGAAACAGAAATTATCCAATGTCAGTGTTCCGTAGGAACGCCTGGTATTATTCCAATTCTTTAAAGATATATCGCTCATCCCATTCAATATCAAATGCCGTGAGGAACTTCCTGTATTCATTCAAAAATGTCTCTTTCCGATGATGCGTTTCTTGATTTTG
>JAYVBN010000562.1:0-2970 GCA_043750455.1 Bacteroidia bacterium
GCATTCTTGTCGAATGAATATGGACGTTTAGGGTCGCGCTCAATTTTCAAGAGCTTGCTCAAACGGCTTTGGTCATCATTCATGTCGCCAAACACAATCGCTCCAGAGGAGCAAGCTGCACTACATGCAGTTGTAACCTCACCATCTTTCACTGTCCTTCTTTCTTTCTTAGCGGTAAGTTTTCCAGCCTGAATACGCTGTACACAGAATGAACATTTTTCCATTACACCACGTGAACGAACTGTAACATCTGGGTTCAATACCATTCTACCAAGGTCAGTATTCATAACAGGGTTTACCTGAGCGAATTGCTGGTTGTCATGATATTTAAACCAGTTGAAGCGTCTTACTTTATAAGGGCAGTTGTTGGCACAATAACGAGTACCAATGCAACGGTTATACACCATTTGATTAAGTCCTTCCGTGCTATGTGTGGTTGCTGCTACCGGGCAAACGGTTTCGCACGATGCGTTGTTGCAATGCTGACACATCATGGGCTGGAAAGTAACTTCAGGGTTTTCAGAAGCCTTCTCCAATCCTAAATAATCACCAGCTTCTGCTTCGCTACTGTAATAACGATCGATACGCAACCAATGCATTTCTCTTCTTCTTACCACTTCATCTTTTCCAACTATGGCCACATTGTTTTCAACATTGCAAGCCACTATACAAGCACCACAACCCGTACACGTGTTCAGGTCAATGGCCATTCCCCAATGGTGATCTTTATAATCATAACCCTTCCACAAGCTAAGGGAACTTGCTTCTACTTTTTCATCCCACTTGGTCACCTTAGGGCTTTTCTCTTTCCAATGACCCGGATCTTCCGTGTACTCTGAAAGCAAAGATTCCTGAATCACATTCTCACGACCCATATAGGTCTGGTGAGTTTGGGTTTGAGCTACCTGAAAAGCCTTACCTGAATTTTCTATCTTGACCGCTGACGTTGCATTATAATTAAGCGACCCATTCAACAGTGTAATGAACGGATACGCATTGACACCAATATTTTTTGCAACCTCACCAACCTTAGTGCGGCCGTATCCAATTGCCAATCCGATAGTGCCAGGAGTTTGACCCGGTTGAATGATGGCCGGAAGTTCTATTGTCTTACCATTAAATGTAATCGCTAAGTATTGAGTATTACCTTCAGAATCGTTGGCGATGTTGAGGTCTTTGGAATCTTTTTGTGAGACGGTAACATAATGATCCCACACTGCTTTAGTAATAGGATCTGGAAGTTCCTGAAGCAAAGGATTGTTCGCCTGAGAACCATTTCCTACTCCGTAACTTTCGTAGATTACTAATTCAAAACCAGTATTGGTTGCTTTGTAACTTGAACTAATTGTTGAAAGAGCAGCACCTACATCTCCTGCAAAAGTCGATGTTGCTGCAGCATCTGATCCAAACTCAAGAACACCATCATAAAGACATTTGTCCCAGAAAGTATCGAAATCCAATCCACTGGTTTGCTTAGATGCGAACCATGTGTTCCAATTATTTTTTACGACAGAGAAGTAATCAATATCTGTTTCACCAGCCCACACCATAAAGCTTTCGCCAGCATGACGTGTTTTGAAAAGCGGTGTGATGGCAGGTTGAGATAAGCTGAAGAAATTCGGCTTAGGTTCTGCATCGCCCCATGATTCAAGATAATGGTGATCAGGAGCCATATAACCTACTGATGAAGCTGTTTCGTCTGGTGTGATGGATGTAGAAACGGAAAGTGAAACGTTCTTCAATGACGATCTTAACTTCTCTCCTTTCGGATGATCGTAAACAGGATTACAGTTATAGAAAATAACTGCGTCAATTTTACTTCCTTCCACATCGGCAATGAATGCATCCATCGCCTCATCATTACCCTGACGGAAATTCACAGGTAGATTAGGAAGTACAGTAGCTCCATAATTTCCCAATGCATCGTTAATTGCATTGACTACCAGTTGAACTGATTTGTCATTTGAACCCGATACTACTAAAGACTTGCCCTTATTCGCCAAAAGTTCCTGGCCGGCTTTCTCAAGGTTGGCCACCTTGTCAATTGCTTTATCCGACTTGCCTGTTACAATATTATAGAGTTGAGCAACCACCAGTCCTTCCTGCGAAGGTTTGATCATGCTTCTGTAATCTGCATTGGCACCTGTAAGGGAAAGATTTGATTCAAACTGATAATGACGCGACATTCCAGATTTCTCCTCTGTCACTTCACGATTGATCGCATATTGCTTCGTAAATTCAATGGGTGATAACCAGGTGCCAAGGAAATCGGCTCCTACACTCACAATGACATTAGCTTTTGAAAAGTCGTACGATGGTATAACGGCCTTTCCAAAAGAATCTTCATTAGCTTTCAGTACGCCATAATAAGAAGTCTGATCATATTGAACATGCTGAGTAGTTGGGTACTTAGCTTTGAATTTTTCGATAGCCGCTTTGGTGCTTGGACTAAGAACAGTGTTGCTTACGATCCGTACTTGTCCACCTTTTGCTGCTACCTCACCTAGCTTGGAAATGATATCTTTATCAATGGTTTCCCAGTCAGAAGACTTTTCACCAATCTTTGGTCCGCGCAAGCGATAATTATCATACAGACTTAATACAGAAGCCTCCACCTGAGCACTAGTGCCTCCTTTGGTAATACTTGAAAGACTATTGCCATTGACTTTAATCGGACGGCCTTCACGGGTTTTTACAACAATGCTGCAATAGTCGCCTCCATTACTATAAGAAGAAGCATAATAATTGGCGATGCTTGGATCTACGTCAACAGGTTTATTCACATAAGGAATCGCTTTTCTGATAGGAGCTTCACAAGCTGCCAGCGATGCTGCTGTAACAGTAAAGCCCATCATTTTCAGAAAGTCCCTACGGCTATGGCGGGGATCATTCTCAACACCCATGTCCACAAACTCTTTATCGGCATGTTTTACATAGTCCGAATCATTCTTGAGTTGTGAAAGGCCTTTC
>JAYVBN010000563.1:0-9433 GCA_043750455.1 Bacteroidia bacterium
TTTATGCTTTGTCCATTTCTCTGCTAAGGGTCCTTCCGGAATTTTTGAGTCGAGCTTCATATCTAAAGTAAGGTCTATCGGTTCTTAATTAAAAAACATCCTGATTGGTATCCATGCAAACAGAGCAGGAACTATGATTGCGAAAGCTTTTCCAACGAAGTTAATAACAGGATTATACTTCATATGGTTTAATCCTAGTGTTTGAAAGGTGCTTGTGAATCCATGCCACAGGTGAAAAGCCAGAATGATCATACACACCACGTAAAGAGAAACATACCATCCTTGCTGGAAAGACAACGCCACCACTTTATACAAGTCTTTTATTTCAACACCATCGTATGTTGCCGTTGGTATACCTCCCCAATGCATCTGAGCCCAAAAATCTTTCATGTGAATAACCAGGAAAATCAGGATGATCGTACCCAGTATCCCCATGTTACGTGACGCCCAGGCAGAAGATTTTCCACTCGTCACCGCATATGACTGACTTCCACGTGCTGCGCGGTTTTTCAGTGTCAGACCTAATGCAATAAGAATGTGTAATACAATCAAAAAATAGTTTCCGTATGAGATGGTTTTTATTACCGGATTTGAGGTCATGAATTTGGCATATACATTAAATGCCTCCCCCCCATCATGCTTGAGAAGCTGAAGATTACCAGCCAGGTGAACTGCCAGAAAGAGGATGAGGAAAAGCCCGCTGAGGGCCATTAATACTTTTCTTCCAAGCGTACTTGAAAGCAGATCCAGAAACCATTTCATAGTTAGGCTTTGCGTGATTTACAACAGAATCAAAAATAGTTCGCAAAGCTTTACCAAACAATTCAGCAGGCCTAAAGCAGTGAATTGTTTTTATCAACAAACACGGCCTTAGGTAGCTCTTGAAATGAACAGGCAATTTTAAACGGTTCTAAATAAGGATTGAGAAAAAGAAAATTAATAAAGCTCTATCAGAGTAATTCAAACAGAACAATTACCAAGGTGATTGCGGCAACCATGATCAACAGAAACCATTCTCTCTTTCCGAAGGTCACTACTTTGTTCAAGATCTTTTTCATAATGGGTTTGTAGTACTTTATTAAGCTCCTACTTATTAACCAAAGCATGCACCCATATTGTATTATATTGATAACCAACATTTTAATTATTAAACCAGGTGTTCAAACTCCAATTTGTAGACGTTAATCCCGATTTGGGATGGAATGAATCTTAAAAAATAGCTGTTTGCCTGATGGGACTATACTTCTATTTTTACACCACAACCACTGATCACTTTTTTACATGTATTTGATATTCGACACGGAAACCACGGGTATTCCGCGTAATAAAACTGCGCCCATTACTGATCTCTACAATTGGCCGCGATTGGTGCAGATCGCCTGGCAACTTCACAATGGAAAAGGCAAACTGATTTCCCAACACAGCTATATCATTAAGCCCATTGGATTTGATATTCCTTTTAAGGCAGAACAGGTACACGGCATTTCAACCAAGCGTGCTATTGAAGAAGGCCACGATTTAAAAAAAGTACTTGACATTTTCGCCAAAGACCTGGATAAGACAAGCGTACTGGTCGGCCACAACATTGAATTCGACATTAACATTATTGGTGCTGAACTAATCCGTGAATCACTTGAAACAGAAAAGTTTTTGGCTCTTGAAAAAGTAGACACAGGATTGGCTTCAATTGATTTCTGTCAACTGAAAGGGGGGATTGGTGGTAAATTGAAAATGCCGCGCCTTACAGAATTGCACGAAATACTTTTTGGAGAAAGTTTTATAGACGCACACGATGCCTCGTATGATGTGGCAGCAACGGCCCGTTCATTTTTTGGTTTAGTGAACAAGAAAGTAGTAAAGCCATTTGACTCAACACCAATTGAAGAAATTGAATATGAAGAGCCAAACCTTGAAGCTGGCAATTCTTCGAAGCGGGTAAAAGAAACAAAAAAATATGGACAGGAAACTGGTGGAGCAGAGGTTCTTTCTGATAAGCCATTCTATCACCTGCATGTTCATTCACAGTATTCTGTCTTGCAAGCTGTGCCTGATGTTGCCGAACTAATCGCGAAGGCAAAAGCTCAAAGCATGAAAGCCATTGCTATGACTGACTTTGGCAACATGTATGGTGCTTTCAAATTTGTAAGCGAAGCACTGAAACATGACATTAAGCCTATAGTGGGTTGTGAGTTTTATGTTTCTGAAGAACGGAAGAAATTAAAATTTACAAAAGACAATCCGGACAAACGTTACAATCAGGTTTTGTTGGCAAAAAACAAAGCAGGATATCAAAATCTGGCCAAGCTCAGTTCAATTGGTTTTATAGAAGGCCTTTATGGGATTCATCCTCGTGTAGATAAAGAGTTGGTCACTCAATATAAGGAAGGTCTGATCGCCACAACAGGCGGATTGAATAGCGAAATCCCTTATCTGATTTTGCATGTAGGCGAAAAGCAAGCAGAAGAAGCATTCAAATGGTGGCACAATTTATTTGGTGAAGATTTTTACATCGAATTGAACCGCCATGATATGCGCGAAGAGGATCGAGTAAACGAAACACTGTTAAAGTTTGCCGAAAAGTATAATGTAAAATATTTTGCAGCCAACGAATGTTATTATCTGGAAAAAGAAGAATCGAATGCGCACGATGTTTTGTTGTGCATAAAGGAAGGAGAATTTCAATCCACCCCAATCGGATCAGGAAGAGGCACTCGATTCGGCTTGCCAAACAATCAATTCTACTTCAAGTCTCAGGATGAAATGAAATCACTCTTCCAGGATTTGCCTGAAGCCATTGAAACCATTAGTGAGATTGTAGATAAAGTAGAGAAGTATGAACTGAAGCGCGATGTCTTGTTGCCAAAGTTTATCATTCCGAAAGAATTTAATACCGAAGATGATTATTTGAAGCATCTTACCTACGAAGGAGCAAAAAGAAGATACCCTGAACTCACACCTGAAATTAAAGAGCGAATTGATTTTGAATTAGAGACGATTAAAAAGACCGGTTACCCTGGCTACTTCTTAATTGTACAAGACTTCACTTCCAAAGCACGTGAGATGGGCGTATCAGTTGGACCTGGTCGTGGATCGGCTGCTGGTTCGGCTGTTGCCTTTTGCGTTGGTATTACCAATGTTGATCCTATTGCCTATGATTTACTGTTCGAACGTTTTCTAAATCCTGATCGTGTATCACTCCCCGATATCGATATTGATTTCGATGACGAAGGTCGCGACAAGGTTTTAAAATATGTGATTGAAAAATACGGTCACAACCAGGTAGCGCAAATCATTACCTATGGCACAATGGCTGCTAAATCTTCTATTCGCGATTGCGCGCGGGTGATGGAACTGCCGCTCACAGAATCAAACATTTTGGCCAAGATGATCTCTGAGCGACCGGGAACAACATTAGAAAAAGCATTTGAAGAAAATAAAGAACTCGGTGACATTCGAAAGGGCTCTGATAAAAGAGCAGAGGTTTTACGACAGGCTGTCGTTTTAGAAGGCTCCTTGCGAAACACAGGAACGCATGCTTGTGGTGTTATCATTACGCCTGATGACTTGACTAAGTTTGTTCCAGTCTCAACTGCGAAAGACTCGGATATGCTGGTCACTCAATTTGATAACAGCGTTGTTGAAAGTGCGGGCATGTTGAAGATGGACTTTCTGGGGCTTACCACGCTTACAATCCTTAAGACGGCTTTACGAAATATTAAGAAAAGAAAAGGGATCGAAATTGACATTGATAAAATTCCGCTTGATGATGTAAAGACATACCAACTATATCAGCGCGGTGACACTACCGGCACGTTTCAGTTTGAATCGGACGGCATGCAGAATTATCTGCGTGGATTGAAGCCGGATAAGTTTGAAGACCTTATTGCCATGAACGCCTTGTACCGGCCAGGTCCAATGGAATACATCCCAAACTTTATTTCGCGTAAACATGGCCGCGAGCAAATCAAATATGACTTGCCCGAAATGGAAGAGTATTTGAAAGACACCTATGGTATTACCGTCTACCAAGAGCAGGTCATGTTGCTTTCTCAAAAACTTGCCAACTTCTCTAAAGGAGATGCCGATGTGTTACGGAAGGCGATGGGTAAAAAACAGAAGGACGTATTGGATAAGATGAAAGACAAATTTATCGCAGGTTGCAAGAAAAATAATCATGATGAACGTATTGCTGAAAAAATCTGGAAAGATTGGGAGGCTTTTGCACAATATGCATTTAACAAATCTCACTCTACTTGTTATTCACTGATCGCCTACCATACTGCTTATTTGAAAGCAAACTACCCGGCAGATTACATGGCCGCCATATTAACTCATTCGCAAAACAACCTGGATAATGTAACCTACTTTATTGAAGATTGTCGCAAACAGGGCATTGAAGTGTTGGGGCCACACGTGAATGAATCAGGCGTCTTCTTTGAAGTCAATAAAAGCGGTCAGATCCGTTTTGGTTTGGGAGCGATTAAAGGTGCAGGAGATGCAGCTGTTGAAAGTATTATTTTGGAACGAGATGCGCACGGACCATTCAAAGATATTTTTGAATTCGCAAAACGATTTAGTCAACGAGCCGTCAATAAAAAAACATTTGAATGTCTGGCTCTTTCGGGAGCATTTGATTGCTTCACTGAATATCACCGCAGACAATACATTGCTGCAAAAGAAGGTGACGTTTCACTCACTGAAAAAGTAATTCGATATTCCAGCAAAATGCAACAGGAATCGCAAAGTGCGCAGGCGAGTTTATTTGGTGAATCAACAGGAACGGCTATGCCTCCGCCAAAGATCGATCCAATAGAACCATTCAGCGAAATCGAAAAACTTCATTTTGAAAAAGAGGTAGTAGGCGTTTACATCTCCGGCCATCCACTGGACAATTTTAAATTTGAGATCGACACCTTCTGCAATACCGCAGTCAATACATTAATAGAGTTGGATGGAAAAGAAGGCAAGGAATGTAAAGTTGGTGGAATAGTCGCTTCTGTAGAACACAGGATGACCAAAACCGGCAGGCCGTTCGGTAAACTCATTTTAGAAGATTACAATGGTAAAGGTGAATTCATGTTATGGAGCGATGACTACTTAAAGTACAAATCGTTCTTAATGCCAGGATTATTTTTATTTATTGAAGGAAATATTTTAAGAAAAAGTTGGGGTGAGCAAAACCTGGAATTCAAAATCAGGAATATTGATTTATTGAATGAATTAGCTACGAAACGCGTTCAGGGTTTAGCGTTGCGCTTTCCTGTTCAATCCGTGACAGAAGATTTTATCAATTCCCTTGAAAAACTCTGTAAGAAAAACTCCGGCAAAGCAGCGTTAAGAATGTATCTGAAAGATGACTATGAAGGAATTCAAACAGAGCTTCTTTCACGATCGAACCAAATAAAACCCAGCAATAATTTTATAAAGGAATTGAAAAAACTGGCTGAAGTAGGTGTGGTGACAGATAAATTGGAGATCCGCTGGCTGACAGAACAGACGGCCAAGCCAACTATGGTACTTAGTTCAGAAGTTGGAACAATTTCTTCTAGCTTTGTGTTGGACTTAATAGAATCTTAAAACGAAATAAACAACATGGGAAAAACTTTAGAATTGAACGATGCGAATTTTGACGAAACGCTAAAAGGTGATAAACCAGTATTAGTTGACTTTTGGGCAGAATGGTGTGGACCTTGCAAAATGATAGGACCATTGGTAGAAGAATTGGCCGCAGATTATGATGGCAAGGCGGTAATTGCCAAATTAAATGTAGACGAAAATCCACTTGTGACAGCTCGCTTTGGAGTACGCTCTATACCCACTCTTCTTGTTTTCAAGAATGGCCAGGTAGTTGACAAACAAGTTGGTGCGGTGCCAAAGTCTGTGCTTGCACAAAAAATTGAAGCTCAGGTTGCATAATTAATATTAACCTACTTAATCAAAAGGTACTGTTGAATTTTCAACAGTACCTTTTTTATTGACTAATAGGCCAATCATCAGTCCTGAAAGAAGAAACTGGCAATCCTTCCTTACTAAAAAGGTTTGGTATAGAATTATTTTTCCAGGCATACCTAACGGATACCGGAACCTTTACCTCCTTCGACCAAACCACTACACTACTATTTTCAATTTTTGCCTGGGCAGGAAAAAACTTCTTGTCATCACCTGAAATAATGAATTCAATAGGTTCCTTATTTCCTTTCACAACCAACCCCGTAGGAACATTATGAAAAGAGATTCTGACCTTTCCCTTCTCTACCTTCATAGTCTTATATAAAGGGTTCAGATAAGCTATTCCACTTTTCTCATAGGTCTTTGCAAGAGCAAGATTGGCGAGTCTTTCCCCAACAGGCTTCTTATATTTGGGATGAATATCTTTCACATCGTCAACAAGATCAGAGATTACCACCATTCCGGTCTTATTTATCCCTAACATTTTTACTTGCTGTTCACGAATAAGCGTCCCTTTTTCAAATTCACCATAGCCACTGAAAGGTGCAATCTGAACATAATAAAAAGGAAACTCTGTTAGGAACTGCTTACGCCATTCCAAAATAAGTTTTTCCATCAGGACTTTATAAGTAGAAGGTGCCGCAGTATTACTTTCCCCTTGGTACCACAACGCTCCTGCAATCCGAAAGGGAATGAGAGGATTGATCATTGAATTGAAGACAACTCCTGGCTTTGAAGGACACCAAGGCTTATCATCAACCTGTTTTTCGGCAGATTTTGCAAGATCATTATTGGATCTAATAATTTCTGAAGGAACCCAGGTTTCAGCTGGCGTTCCACCCCAACTTACATTGATCAGCCCAATTGGAACATTCAATTCTTGATTAATTTTCTTTCCGAAAAAATAGCCGACTGCGCTAAAGTTTATTACACTTTCTTTGTTACACATTTTCCAAACGCCATCTCCTCGAACTTGTAAATCAGAAGCCGCTGATTTGCCAACCTGGAACAAGCGGATAGTAGGATCATCTATCTGGTCAATGAGCTCACGTCCATCATTAGCATCGTACATGCTCCACTCCATGTTTGACTGACCAGAGCAAATCCATACTTCACCAGTCAGTACATCTTTTATTATTATTTCTTCGCCACCCGCTTTAATCCTAATACTATGAGGGCCACCAGCAATTGGTGTGCTGATGTTAGTTGACCAGTAAGCTGCATTATTTGTTCTTGTTTTGACTGTTGTTGTATCCCAACTCACATTAATTGTTATATCCTGAGTTGAATAGCCCCACCCCCAGATGGGTATTGTGGATTGCTGTTGAATCACCATATGATCATTAAAAATAGCGGGCAGCCTAAGTTGTGCCTGTAAGTCGCTTAAAAGAAGTAATAGACATGAAAGGAAAAATGCTGTTCTCATAGAAATAAGTTTAGAATTATATTTTATACAATAACAATCATAATATGTTTTTTAATCGCTCAACCATTTCAAATACAGCAGGGCAAACCATCGTATTTTTATGCGTTAGTTCCATAATTTGCACCATCTTCTTCCTATTCGTATGTGGGTAGTCACGGCACGCTTTAGGTCGATCGGCATAAACTGAACAATGATTATCTGAGTCTAAAAATGGGCAAGGAGAAGATTTCAATACATAATCTTTGTCTTCATCGACCTGCAGGTATTTTTCTATAAAATTACCAGGCTTCATTCTGATTGATTTTGCTACACGCTCAATATCCGTTGGATTAAAAATGGGGCTTGTGGTTTTGCAACAGTTGGCACATTCCATGCAATCGATTTCCTCAAAGACCTCTTCGTGCAAATTATGAAAAGCATCGTCTACTTTACGAGGGTCTTTTTTCTTCAGTCCATGAAGAAACTTCTTATTCTCCACAGACTTGTTTTTCGAGACATCCTTAAAGCGTTCTAAATCCATCTTTTATTTTGCTGTTAGCCATTAGCTTCTTGCTGCTAGCAAATTTACATTGACTTCAACTTGCACTTGCAGCCAGTTTTTCCTGATTAACTTTTAGCTTGATCAAATTCCATAGTCAGCGTTTTAATAATCTCCCCTATAGGCCGAATACTTTTCACGTGTTCAATAGCAGGACCAGCACACCATACTGTTTTATAGGTAGCACCAAAAGCAGCTTTCTCTACCGCTTTCATTCCGCGGAAAGCGATCAACATCTTGGCGTATTTTTTTAATGTTTTATTATTATTTAAAATCCATTCCAGAAAATTGGCTTTTGTGCCGAGTTGCTGCACATAAGGTGTATTAATAACCGTCAGTGCCGAACCAGAAAGTTTATTTGTTCTCACTATATCTTTTTCGCCATACTCTACCATAGCTCGTTTGTATTCAGGAGAAATGTCAGCCTCTTCACAGGCGATAAAGATTGTGCCTATAGATGCTCCTGCTGCACCCCAATTCATGGCATCTTTAATATCTTTTCCCTTAGCAATACCGCCCGCAGAAATAACAGGGATGTTACAATTTTCACTTAGAAGTTTGACTAAATTTTGTGGATCCATATTACCTGCATGTCCACCAGCTCGTGAGTTAACCGCAATAATTCCATCCGCACCAAGTTCCTCTACTTTTTTTGCGTACTCCAAATCAACAACATCACAGAAAACTTTTATTCCCAACGGACGACACTTTTCAATTACTTCCCTTGGGCTCCCTAAAGAAGTGATGATATAATCAATTTTAAGCTCTAGTAATGTTTCGAGTTGCCCTTTGTATTTTGGATTGGATTTATTGACAATCAAGTTAACCCCAAACGGTTTTGCTGAAAATGCCTTTATCTCTTTAATAGCCGCTCGCAATTCCAGATCGGTCCTGTAGTTTAAAGCCGGAAACGCAGCACTTACTCCATTTTGTAGCGCAGCTTTGATCATCTTTGTATTCGAGATCAGAAACATGGGTGCTACAATAATAGGGTAATCAATGCCCAGAAGTTGATCGAGTGTAGTTTTTGTCATCTGCCAAAATTACCTTTTATCTTCATAAAGTAATATCGTTTAATTTTGCACCATACCCTTCGCCATGAAAGATTTCAAAAAGTATTTTATTATCCCTGCGCCACCTGAAGACGTTTATCTGGCGCTTACCAACCCGATTACCATCCAACTGTGGTCTGGTGAAGAAGCAGAGATGACAACAGTAGCGGGTAGCGAATTTTCACTTTGGGGTGGAAGTATTGTGGGCAAGAATCTGGAATTTTTAGAAGGAAAGAAGATTGTTCAGCAATGGTATTTTGGTGATCAGCCTGAAGAATCTATTGTAACGATCATTCTGCACCCCCATCAAGATGGAACTTCAGTTGAATTGAAGCACACCAATATTCCAGATGAGGATTTCGATGATATAGTGGAAGGATGGAAGGAGAGTTACTTTGGATCCATCAGGGAGTTCTATGAAGAGTAAAACTAAATGTACTTTTACTTTTTTAATAAAAGCATAATTTT
>JAYVBN010000564.1:0-2246 GCA_043750455.1 Bacteroidia bacterium
GGATATCCGAAAGACCTACTGATTTGAAGTAGTTGAAGAAATCAGAGCTATAACCGCAGCGGCCACTGTTATACCAACCTGCGCTTTTCGACCAGTGTGGATTAAAGACATTATTTGCATTTTCAATTGCCTTAGCCTCGGGATATTTGATTTTAGAAGCAAAGAGGCCATTCTTAAAAGCAGAGACGAGAGCCTTGTGCCACGCCATCCATTGTGAGCATTCCCATGAAGAGTTTGGAGTTGACTGGTGTGTTGGAACTGTTAGAGATCCTAGACCTAAACCCATTAGATTATTCATGCTAATTGACGTTTGCGTGAAATGAAACTATTGGCCTCAGTTTCTATTTGCGCAACTGTTTTGCGTTGGCCACTCTTTACCCATGCATTTAGTTGTTCTCTTGAAAAGAACAATTTTTTACCTTGCTTGGAGTGCGGGATTTTACGCTCAGAAACTTTGGCGTAGAGTGTTGGAACAGCAAGCCCAAGGAATTCGCTTGCTTGTCGGATATCCAATAAATCTGATTCGACTTTGGATTCAGTTTTACTAGGATGCGTGGTTTCAAATACTTTGCGAACTGATGCCTCGATTAGATTTCCGAGTTCTGAAAGTTTAACGGGTGAGAATAATATTTCTTCGTTCATTTTGTTGCGAGTTTTTTACTTGCCTCGCATCAAAGAAATAAGAAATAATTATCAGGAAGATACTATTGAGAGCCTTGGTTTAGGTTGTTTAAGGTATTGCTTAAGTTGTTTAAGATATTGGAGGTATGAACTTGTGGTATTTGATGAAACTAAGCTTTTCAAACTGAACTTGCTTAATCGACTTAAGACTGGTGCTTCTTTCGCCAACGTCAACATTGAATGACCTCTTTATAAAAATTTTCCTTTCTGCAAGAGTCTGTAAGTCATTTTTTAAATAGTCTCTTTGAATTAATAATAATACTAAGGTACCCGTTGCGCTTTGATTGTCATTTTTTCGTTTTGTTCCAAGAAAATTCCCATCGTCATCAAACCAATGACCGTGTTCATCTTTTGAAAGTTCGGTTATAATATATTTGTAACCGGCATCGGTCTTAAATGCTTCGCGAAAAAATTTAGCTTCATCCGATTGATTTTTATTTTGGGTTGTTATAGTTTTCTCAATGTCCCTGATTTCATAGAGAATTGAGTGTTTTACGCCTGTAAGAAAGTGAAAGAAATAGGACGATTCAGATTCGTCAAAGAGTGCCGGAATAGCTTCTATAAGTTGATTTGACTTTGAGATTCTTTTTGTGTTGAAGTGGAAATAGTATAAAAGTGAACCAATCTTCAGTTCAATTTTATTTTTTTCAATTTCGTAGTAATTTTTTGTAGGCTCTTCACACAACCAGATGAGATTAAGGATTGATTTTAAAATCACTATTTTTTTTTCACTGTTCACCTGATTTAAAATATTGGTTAGCTCAATAGTGAATTCTTCAATAATCTTATTTATGTCTGAACTCGGTCTATGATAAGTGAAGAGTGTTTTTTGGTTCAAATCAACAATTGAATACATACCTTTAGTTTAAGATAGTCTTATTTTGTCAGCAGCTTCCCTTTTCTTTTCATCAATGATCTTCGCGTAAACCCGTGTAGTCTTAAGGTCACGATGACCAAGCATATTTGAAAGCGTATAGATGTCCGTCCCCTGTGAGAGTTGCAGTGTTGCGTACGTATGACGGAAACAATGAAACGTGATGTTTTTCGTAATGCCAGCTTTCAATGCCCATCGACCTAAGAGAATTGAAAAGTGAGCTGAGTAAACCAATTTTTTGAATACCCTTTCTTCGGGCTCACCTGGGGGACCTAACAATTCTTTCGCGCCTTCAGAGATTGGAAGTGTCTCGGTGCCTTTCGTTTTCTTCTGAGTGAAACGAATATAATAACCTTGTGATTCGCTGTGTTGGATCTCGCTCCAAGTGAGTTTTGATATGTCGCTCCAGCGCAAGCCAGTTAGGGCAGAGAACAGAGCCGCCATTTTAAGTAATGGATGACGGCATTCAGCTTTTGCCATTCGTTGTAATTCTTCCAAAGTTAAAAACTCCCGTTGCGTTTCTTCTTGTTTTATAGGCTTGACGTGGTCATTCAAATTTTCAGTGAGTAACTTATCTTTATAGGCTTGCTTAAGTGCGGCCTTAAACTTATTGAAGTAGGAGAGGGCAGCGTTTTGTGATAGAGTTGTCTTTTTGCTTCTGATGGATTGAGTTGTCAATAAGTATTCTTTA
>JAYVBN010000565.1:0-2082 GCA_043750455.1 Bacteroidia bacterium
CATCAAAGACATTCGCGCGAAAGGTAAAAAACTTGTCACCGACCATATGACGCTGGGCCTGCATGAGACATGGGTGGGTAAGCAGATGCAGAAGTTTTACCGCTCCAAACAAACCCATGCGTCTATCTTAATGAAAGGCGAAAACCGTAAAGAGTGGATCAACTATTGCGCAGGTAAATCTTCTGTACTGCAAGGATATTATGGTGGTGAAATTCCCGAGCGAACCTATCACTTACTGAAATTCTCCAATGGATTTATGGGTGCGGCTTCACCCGGAGCCATCTCCAATGAGAGTTGGGATTTGTTGCAACGGGCTACTTCTGTTTTTTCATTTGCTTATAAACGTTTCCTCGATCTTCAAAATGCAGAAGCACAGGTAAGAGAAGCGCAGATAGAAGCTGCATTGGAAAGGGTGCGGGCCAGAACAATGGGCATGCAGCATAGTAATGAGCTGCAGGCTACAGCCCTATTATTATTTCAGCAGATATTGGGTTTGGGTGTATCTCAGCTTGGCTGTGGATTTAATATTTGGGACGATGACAGAAAAGCTTTTACCTCCTGGATGGGCGGTGGACTCGGTGAAGACACACCGGTGCCTTCATTTAAGGTCCCCACTTCCGATGACATTTTCCTTCCTATTCGCGAAGCCGCAGAAAGAGGCGAATCATTATTTATAAGGGAACAGCACGGTGTGGAATTAGAAGAGCACTACCGGTATATGTTCTCACTTCCTATTTGGAAAGACCTCATGGCAGGTTGGAATCCCCCAACTTTCCAGGTGATGCATTGTGCTTATTTCTCACAAGGCTTTCTTATGTTCATATCAAAAGAACCTGTGCCACAGGCACATGATATTTTCAAACGGTTCGCCAAAGTATTCGAACAGACCTATACCCGTTTTCTTGATCTGCAAAAAGCCGAAGCACAGGCAAGAGAAGCGCAGATAGAAGCTGCACTGGAAAGAGTAAGAAGCAGAACCATGGCCATGCAGCGAAGTGAAGAATTGGCTAATGTAGCTACTGTGCTATTCCAACAAGTGAAAGCGTTAGGTGTACCGCAATGGCTATGTGGATTTAGTATCTTTGAAATTGACGATAAGGAATTTACCTGGTATCCGGGTAGCCCTGATGGTGATATTCTACCACCGTGTAAGATTCCACTAACGGAGCATCCGGTTTTTATTTCCTTCAACGAATCAAGAAAAAGAGGCGATGATCTTTTCGTATATGAAAAGGAGGGTGAATTTCAAGCGGACCATTACCGATATATGCTATCAGTTCCCGGTCTGCGGCAATTGTTACAAAATATGTTGGATGCCGGTTTAAGCTTTCCAACTTTTCAAATTGATCATATTGCTAATTTTTCGCACGGCAACCTGGCATTCATTACCTACGAGCATTTCCCTGAAATGCATGATATTTTCAAACGCTTCGCCAAAGTTTTCGAACAAACCTATACCCGCTTCCTCGATCTCCAAAAAGCAGAAGCACAAGCCAAAGAAGCTCAGATACAATTGGCAATGGAAAGAGTTCGTGCTAGAACAATGGCTATGCAGCGAAGTGATGAGCTGGCTGAGGTTGCCATCGTTTTATTCCAGCAAGTGAAAGCATTGGGAGTGCTCCAATGGACCTGCGGATTTAGCATTTTTGAAATTGATGATAAAGAATTTACCTGGTATCCTGGCGGTGACGGTGAAATTTTATCCCCCGAAAAAATTCCGCTAACGGAACATCCGGTTTTTATATCCTTCAATGAATCAAGAAAGAGAGGCGATGAGCTTTTTGTATATGAAAAAGAAGGTGAATTTCAAGCTGGCCATTACAGGTATATGCAAACCCTTCCAGGAGTGGGAGAAATGTTGCAAAAAATGTTGAATGCCGGGTTCTCATTTCCAACTTTTCAAATTGATCATCTTGCTAATTTTTCTCACGGCAACCTGGTATTTATCACCTATGAACCCGTTCCCGAAATGCATGATGTTTTCAAACGCTTCGCAAAAGTTTTTGAACAGACTTATACCCGTTTTCTTGATTTACAAAAAGCCGAAGCACAGGCAAGAGAAGCACAAATAGAATTGGCATT
>JAYVBN010000566.1:0-2068 GCA_043750455.1 Bacteroidia bacterium
CCAGTATTTTGTTGGAAAGTAGAGAAGTGTTCTTCATTTTTTATTGGAATAAATGATGTAATATTTTGAAGTTATGTAATATTGCTCCAAATTATGGTCAAAATGACTATTAGCAAAACATTTTTTAATAATTAGTAATCCATGAGCCGTTACCTGATTGGAATAGATGTAGGCACTTCCGCTATTAAAGTTTCAATCGTTGATGCATCCACTGGGCAAACGGTGTCTTCTGCACACTCGCCAGCTGAGGAAATGACTGTAAGTGCGACACAGCCGGGATGGGCAGAACAACATCCTGATATGTGGTGGGAACACACGATAAAAAGCATTAAGTCTGCTTTGCTAAATACAACGATTAATTTAACGGAAGTTGCAAGCATAGGAATATCTTATCAAATGCATGGCCTTGTCATGGTGGACAAAGATCATAAGCCATTGAGGCCATCTATTATTTGGTGCGATAGCAGGGCAGTGGAACTCGGTAATAAAGCTTTTACTGAACTAGGTAATCATTACTGCCTCCAGCATCTTCTTAACTCACCTGGAAACTTTACCGCATCAAAGCTAAAATGGGTGAAGGATAATGAACCAAGTATCTATGAGCGAATTTATAAAGTCATGTTACCTGGCGATTATATTGCCCTTAAACTCACAGGCGATATTACCACTACTGAAACGGGACTTTCCGAAGGTATATTTTGGGATTATCAGGACAAGGCAATCTCAAAAAAACTCCTTGATTACTATGGTATTGATAAAAGTCTAATTGCTACAGTGGTACCAGTCTTTGCACAGCAAGGTATGTTAAGGGAACAGGCTGCTATGGAGTTAGGATTGAAACCCGGAATAAAAATTTCTTATCGTGCCGGTGATCAGCCTAACAATGCTTTTTCTCTCAATGTTTTGAACTCAGGTGAAACAGCTGCTACTGCAGGAACTTCAGGTGTAATCTATAGTGTGACCGATAAGAATGTATGTGATCCCCGCTCACGGGTAAATGCGTTCGTTCATGTTAATAATAATAATAACACAATAAGAAATGGTGTGCTGTTGTGCGTCAATGGAACTGGTATATTAAATAGTTGGCTAAAGAAAAATATAAAGAGCGGTGGAGCAGCGTATGACTATGAACAGATTAATGCGATCGCTGCTGAAGCGCCAATTGGTGCCGATGGTTTAATTGTGCTTCCTTTTGGTAATGGGGCAGAACGTATCTTAGAAAATAAAGGAGTTAAATCGTCCTTTCAGGGATTGAATTTTAGCAGACATAATCAATCCCACCTTTTCCGTGCTGCCCAAGAAGGGATTGTCTTCGCTCTTAAATACGGATTTGATATTCTTCAGGAAATGGGTTTGAAGACTGAAGTGATCCGTGCAGGAAATACGAACATGTTCTTGAGTCCTATTTTTCGTGAAGCATTTGTAAACACCATAGGGGCAAGATTAGAACTTTATGATACGGATGGCGCCAAAGGAGCAGCATTAGGAGCGGGTATTGGAGCAGGAATCTTTACTACATTTCCCGAGGCTTTCCGTGGATTAAAGATGATACGATATGAAGAACCTGACATAAATAAATCACAGCAATACACATCTACTTATCACAACTGGAAGATTCAATTGAATAAACTTTTATGAAGCTAACACTAGGAAATAAAGAATACTTCAAAGGCATCGGCCAAATAAAGTATGAAGGAAAAGATTCTGATAATCCTTTGGCATTTAAATATTATGATGCCAGGCGCAAGGTTGGTAAAAAGACGATGGAAGAATATTTGCGTTTTGCCATTGCCTATTGGCATACCTTCTGTGGCACAGGTGGAGATCCGTTTGGCGTAGGCACCAAAAACTTTCCATGGTTTACCAATCCTGATCCTGTAGATAGAGCAAAGGAAAAGATGGACGCAGCTTTTGAATTTATCACTAAGATAGGTGCGCCCTTCTATTGTTTTCATGATTATGATTTGGTAGATGAAGGCTCTCAGTTAAAAGAATCTGAAAGGCGGTTGGGCATCATAGTAGAGCATGCACGCATGAAACAAAAGGCTTCTGGCGTAAAACTTCTTTG
>JAYVBN010000567.1:0-14216 GCA_043750455.1 Bacteroidia bacterium
GATACAACTATATATAATAAGACTAATGAAATGTTATGGGGTCACAATGCTGAACTCAATATTTCGTTCAATCAAAAATGGGGCACAATCAATACAGGGGTCAGCTATCGCAATTATTTCCATGACTGGAAAATAAATAATCTTGGGTTAGCTACTCAAATGGAAGTAAGGGTAACCGGTGGTCTTTCTTTATATGTCTACTTGTTTGGTGGTTTAGTTCATGATCAGATTTATTTACCAGGTGAAGGTGCAACGGGCGAAGAGGTGTTAAGCCGAACGAGGCAACTCCAGTCGAGCTACAACTTCGAGACTTTTTTCGGAATAAATTATCGCTTTGGCACCAAGCTCAATAATTTTGTTAATCCCAGATTCAATAGCACTTTTGACGACTTTTGAGTGATATGCCTGTTTCTGGCATAACAAGAGCTTAGGTTGAAATACGGTCTAAGTCTTGATTTTGCTGTTTTTTCGTTATTTTCGCCCCAATTTTTAATTGAAATAAAGAAAAAATGGTAGACTTATTTGACAAGCTGAAAATGGAGGCCGGGTCTCTGGCCAAATACTCACACCTTCCTGATGATTACTTCTTCTTTCCAAAGTTGGAAGGAGATATAGGCCCACGGATGATGTTCAATGGCCGTGAAGTATTAAACTGGAGTTTGAATAATTATCTGGGTCTGGCAAACCATCCCGAAGTTCGGAAGGCTGATACAGAGGCAACTGCAAAGTATGGACTCGCAGCTCCCATGGGTGCCCGAATGATGTCGGGTAACTCCGTTCACCATTTGGAGTTTGAGCGCCAGCTAGCTGAGTTTGTTAAAACGGAAGACGTGATGTTACTGAATTACGGATACCAAGGTGTAATGTCAATAATAGATGCTTTGGTTGATCGTAAAGATGTTATTGTTTATGATGCAGAATCGCATGCTTGTATTATTGATGGCGTTAGGCTGCACATGGGCAAGCGTTTTGTTTATCCTCACAACAATATTGAAAGTCTGGAGAAGCAACTTCAACGAGCCACAAAACTAGCCAATGAAACAGGTGGTGGTATACTGGTGATTACCGAAGGTGTCTTTGGAATGTCTGGCAATATGGGCGACCTAAAAGGAATTGTTGCCTTGAAAGAGAAATACAATTTCAGGTTATTAGTTGATGATGCCCATGGTTTTGGAACGATGGGAAAAACCGGTGCTGGTGCAGGCGAGGAGCAGGGGGTTCAAGATCAAATCGATTTGTATTTCTCAACGTTCGCTAAATCCATGGCCAGCATTGGTGCGTTTGTAGCGGGTAGCACTAAAATTTTGAAGTACCTACGTTATAGTGTTCGCTCACAGATTTTTGCCAAGAGTTTACCTCTTCCATTTGTATTAGGCGGCATGAAGCGTCTTGAGTTGTTGAAGACCAGGCCTGAGCTAAAAGCCAATCTTTGGAAGATTTTCAGTGCCATGCAAAATGGTTTGAAGGAACGTGGTTTCTATATTGGAACCACCCAATCCCCGGTTACTCCTGTAATTTTCAAGGGCGGAGTTGGCGAAGCAGCTAACATGGCGATGGACCTTAGGGAAAACTATGGTATTTTCTGCTCGGTTGTGATCTATCCCGTTGTGCCTAAGGACATTATCATGTTCAGAATCATCCCAACTGCTGCCCATACTTTGGCCGATGTTGAAGAGACTTTGACCGCCTTTTCTGCCTTAAAAGCCAAGCTGGATAGTGGGTTTTACCGTAAGGAAGAACTGGTGTCAGTAACCAAGGGAATGTAAAAAAATGGGTTTTCGACTTGTTTTTAAACGTTTTTCTTTAATTTAGCATGACATAAATGAATTTCTAATCTAAACACCCTATAAAAATGAAAAAATTTGAAGAGTTAAAAGCATTGATCGCCCTCATCGAACTCGATGCAGACAAGTTCTATAATAAGGCAAACAGCGCAGCTGGTACCCGTGTTCGTAAAGGTATGCAAGACCTTAAAAATATCGCCCAGTCTATCCGTGCAGAAGTTCAGGAATTGAAGAACAAAGACCCTCAATAACAACACCAAGCCCAATAGTAAAGGAGTGCCTTATAGGTACTCCTTTTTTTATGTTGAAGCTATTTAGATAGGCTGTTGCAAAGTTTTTCAATCTTTTTCTGAAGGCTTCCCGAAGCAGCAACTAACGGAAGTCTTACTTCGCCTGAGCAAATATTCCTCAATTTAAGAATGTGCTTCACACCCACAGGATTCCCCTCTTCATACATGGGGCCATTGATTTCTAAAAGCTTGAATTGTTCAGCTGCCGCTTTTGTGAAATTACCTTCAATAGAAAACTCTTTCATTTTTTTAAAGACAATAGGATATGCATTGGCTAACACTGAGATGACGCCAACAGCGCCAATTGCGTAAAGAGGAACTGTAAGCATATCATCTCCTGATATCAGCATAAAGTCTTTGGGCTTCTCCTTTACAATTTTCATGCACTGCTCCAGATTGCCTGAGGCTTCTTTAATACCAATGATGTTCGGGTGTCTAGCCAACCTCAAAGTCGTTTCTGCAGTTAAGTTAGAGGCGGTTCTTCCAGGAACGTTATAGAGTATAACTGGAACAGGGCTTACATTAGCAATTGCCATGAAGTGCCTGTAGACTCCCTCCTGTGAAGGTTTGTTGTAATAAGGACTGACAGAAAGTAGTGCATCAACCCCTGGTAATTCGCTTTCTTTAATGGCTTCAATAACTTCTTGCGTGTTGTTCCCACCAATTCCATATACGATTGGTAACTTTTTTGAATTGTTTTCTTTTACGAATGCCAACACCTTCTTCTTCTCAACTTTGTTAAGGGTTGCCGATTCACCTGTGGTGCCCATCACAACGTAATAGTCAACTCCTTTTGCGGTGTGCGATAATAATTTTTTAAGACCACGGAAATCGACCTGCTCCTTTTCATCGAAAGGAGTGACCAATGCTACACCGGTGCCATAGAGTTTTTTCATTTTCAGGTTATTTCAATTGTTTGGTGTATTTGTACATATTATCGATAAGCCCTTTCGTTGTGCCCTTACTTTCAATCATAAGCTCAAAAAAAGAACTCTCATTTTCCGCGAATTTTCCTACGCGACATCTCGCTTTGCATCGCGCAAGCAAGTTTAACAAAAGCGGATTAGACTTATTGTCCACGCAGAACAGGTAATCAAAAGATGTTTCTGAGAATTTTTCGGCTGTGTTAGAATTTATTGATCCCCAAAACGAAAGATCATCGATGGAAAAAAAGTCGAATAGAAATTCGTAGTTCTCTTTCTTTTTAGGAAGGAACTCCAGCACTTTTACCAGCTTGCCATCTGTCTCTAAATGGCTAATAAACTCTTTGATGTCCAGGTGTTTTTGCTTATCCTCAACTGTGAAAAGAATGCCAATGTTTTTTGCCTGCTTATAGGGTAAACTGGTTCGCAGACTTTTGTTTTTCTTCAACGCCAGATCGGTGCGCCATTTTAAAAAATTCATTTTAAACATCCCGAAATATAAACAGATTTTTGTAAGGCGGGTAACGTCATTTCAATGAGGCTAACCTTTAATTATGTTGTCAAAATCTACTTCTGAAATTATTTTTACTCCTAATTTCTCTGCCTTCTCCAATTTTGATGGTCCCATATTTTCTCCGGCTACTAGATAATCCAGTTTTCCAGAAACACCAGATAAAACACGGCCACCGTTGGCTATGATAATATCTTTTAACTGATCGCGTTCGTATTTTTGAAATGTTCCTGAGATCACAAAGGACTTATTCTCCAAAATTGAGCTGACTTTCTCAGGTTCTTTTTCATCAGAAATCATTTGAAGTCCAGCGGCTCTTAATCGGTCTATTTCTTTTCTGTTTTCTGATTTTGAAAAGTAGGCTACTACGCTTTGTGCGATTTTTTCGCCCACCTCAGGTGCGTTGAGAAGTTCTTCATAAGTTGCTTTCGCGATGTTATCAATACTTTTGAAATAACGGGCAAGTTTTTCGGCCACTGTTTTGCCTACGTATCGAATGCCTATGGCAAAGAGAACCGACTCGAATAGCGTTGCCTTGGAAGCTTCAATTCCACTCAATATATTTTTAACGGAAAGATCTTTAAAGCCTTCTAACTTTAAGAGATCTTCTTTTTTCAGATCATATAAATCGGCAGGACTTTTTACTAATCCTAAATCATAAAGCTGCTCAATTGTTTTCTCGCCCATGGAATCAATATCCATTGATTTTCTACCAATAAAGTGCTGAATTCTTCCTTTGATTTGAGGAGGGCAACCTTTCTCATTTGGGCAGTAGTGATTTGCTTCTCCTTCAACGCGGATAAGTTCAGTTCCACACTCGGGGCATTTAGTAATATAGTTAACTGGCTTTGCTCCGGCCTTTCGTTTTGGTAAGTCTACGGCTGTTACTTTGGGAATAATCTCTCCACCTTTTTCAACAAATACATAATCGTTAATGCGAAGGTCAAGTCTTACAATTTCATTTGCATTGTGAAGTGATGCGCGCTTAACGGTTGTTCCTGCCAGGAGAATAGGTTCGAGTTCGGCAACAGGTGTGATAGCACCAGTGCGACCTACCTGGAAGGTGATGCCATTTAATTTCGTGCTAAGACTTTCTGATTTATACTTATACGAAATCGCCCATCGTGGGCTTTTTGCAGTGAAGCCCAATCGTTCTTGCTGATCGAGGTTATTTACTTTGATAACAACACCATCGGTTTCGAGTGGTAAATCTGTTCTGCGCTTTTCCCAATGATTGATGTAGGCCAATACTTCCGTTATGCTTTTGCATTTCTGGTAAGTAGGGGAGATCTGAAAGCCCCATGACTCGAGTTTTGAAATTGCCTCTGAATGATTATTGACACCAATATCTTTTCCTAACAAGTAATAGAGATAACAATCCAACTTTCGTTTGGCAACTTCGGAAGAGTCTTGCATCTTCAAAGTGCCCGAACCCGTATTGCGTGCATTGGCATATGTTTCTTCGTCAATGTCTTCGCGCTCTTTGTTCAATTGTTTAAAAACATTCTTTGAAAGAAAAATTTCACCGCGCACTTCAAATTCTTTCGGGGCATTTTTTGATTTGATCCGTAAGGGCAGACTTTTGATTGTTTTTACATTGGCGGTAACATCGTCACCTCTAACACCATCCCCACGGGTGACACCACGAACGAGCAATCCATTTTCATAGGTAAGGCTTATGGAAGTGCCATCAAACTTCAGTTCACAAAAATACTCATAGGCTTCTCCGTCAAGACCTTTTGCCACGCGACCATCAAAATCTTCCAACTCTTGTTGCGAATACGTATTACCAAGCGAAAGCATTGGATACTTGTGAACAACAGATGCAAATTCTTTACTTATGGTTCCACCTACCCGTTGAGAAGGCGAGTCGGGAAGTTTAAGCTCTGGAAATTGTTCTTCCAGTTTGATCAGGCTTTCAAGCAGTTTATCAAATTGTAAATCACTGATTTCAGATTTGCTTTTTTGATAGTAGAGATCATTATGATAATTGATTTTTTCCGAAAGTGCTTGTATGGCTTTCCTGGCTTCGGCTTCGGTCATTTCTCTGATTTTAGGATAGTAAAGATAGATTGATTTGAGATTTGTGAGTTAAGATTTTAGATTTTTTGATTTGTATTAAAATCTGAAATCGCAATTTTAAAATTGCCCAAACTGTAACTTACGAATTGATCAGGTTTAAAATATGGCAGGCTGCCACACCAGCGGTTTCGGTGCGCAACCTGGTAGCCCCCAGGTTTACTTTTGAAAACCCAGCTTGTTCTGCGGAAAGCAATTCATCCCTGCTAAAATCCCCTTCAGGGCCGATCAATACCAGATAATCCTGATTAGGTTTTGCCAAGGATTTCAGATGATGCGGATTGGATTGATCCACATAGGCAATAAATTTTTGAGAAGATTGAGCTGTTACTATTTCCTTCATCGGATGTAAGTCAACAAGTTCTGGCAGCCAACATTGCCCGGATTGTTTCATGGCACTAATCGCAATCTTTTCAATCCGCTGCATGTTAATGGATTTACGTTCTGAGGTTTTGCACACCATGAAACTGATTTTATCAATTCCAATTTCTATAGATTTTTCTACAAACCACTCAATACGGTCAGCATTTTTAGTAGGGGCGATGGCGATGTGGATAGCGGAATTTTTTTTTGGAATGTCTTTTCGTTCCACAATTTCAAAGAGGCACTTGTGCAGATCAGCTTTTGTAATCCTAACTTTAAAAAAACTCCCTTTACCATTGGTAAGCTCTAGCACCTCATCATTTTCTGAACGCAGCACTTTGACAACATGTTTTGACTCATCTTCTGAAAGGTAGAGCGAACCTAGGTCAATATCGGGTTGGTAGAATAACAATTTTGGTAAATTCGTTTGGTAATCGGTAGAAATGGTAATCGGTAATCGGGTTAACCTTTTTTGACCAACTACTGTTTACCGATGACTGTTTCTAGGCATACTGTTGATGTAACTGCTCAACGAGTTTAATATAATCCTGCGAAGCCTGCTCTTTGGAAGTTCCTTTCTTTCCAGCCCAAGCATCGAACTTGGCTATAGCTTTAAAGTCAAAACCTCCTGGACGTTCGTCACTTACATCGCCATCCGTTGCTTGCTTAAACAAAGCATAAAGATCAAGCAACTCTTCATTTGAAGGGCGCTTAGTAAGCTCTTTAGATTTGGTTACGGCTGCATTAAAGTTGTCTAAAAGACTCATTAGGGTATAAGTTTAAAAATTTGATTTAATTCTTTATCCGTGATGGTACTCTTCTCGGATTTGTCATAAATGGAAACAAGGAAAATGGTATTCTGGACAACCTTTATAAACGTAATAACCCTTGCCCCACCTGACTTTCCTTTGCCTTTGGAAGAAATTGCTAAACGGATTTTGAAGAAGTTATTACCCAGAGGTTTTCCTTGTCCGGGCTGCTCGCTTAGCGTTTTCAGGAGAACCGCTAAATCATTTCTTAATGATGGGTATTTTTTTGACAGACGCTTGGCCTGCTTGTCAAAAAGTTGAAGGGATGATACATTATAACTCACTTAACAACTCCTTGGCAGGACGGGCTTTGCGTTTACCTTGTTCAATCAATTTTAACTCAACAACAGCCTCTCTTAACTCTACCAAAATCTGTTCTTTGGTAGGTTCTTTGTACTCCAGTACTTCTAAATCCTTGTATTGTTTTTTGAGTTCTTTCCAATCGCTCATGGGGATATAAACACCAGTGGCTTTACCCTTGCTATCCTGTATTAATTGAAGTTTCATGGTTCAATGGCTTAAAATTTATGAACCTTCAACATTTTAATAAGCTTGAAGGTTCATATTGAAAGTAGTTCGCGGCTACGCTCTCTTTTTCATATCCACATAAGGGCGTTGAGTTTGACCCACATACAATTGACGGGGGCGACCAATTGGCTCTTTGTTTTCACGCATCTCTTTCCATTGTGCAATCCATCCGGGCAGGCGACCTATCGCAAACATGACGGTGAACATATCCACAGGAATACCAAGCGCCCTATAAATAATGCCTGAATAGAAATCCACATTTGGATAAAGTTTGCGCTCAATAAAATAAGGATCGCGCAACGCTACTTCCTCAAGTTTCAAAGCGATTTCAAGAACAGGATCATTGACGCCTAGTTTCGTCAAGATATCATCTGCTGCTTTTTTTATGATCTTTGCACGAGGGTCAAAATTTTTGTAAACGCGATGACCAAAGCCCATCAGGCGGAAGCCGCTGTTTTTGTCCTTGGCTTTGTTGATCCACTTTTCGGTATCACCACCATCTTTTTTAATGCTCTCTAGCATCACAATTACCTCTTGATTGGCGCCACCATGGAGAGGTCCCCAAAGCGCGTTGATGCCTGCAGAAATGGAAGAATAGATACTCGCTTTTGACGAGCCAACAATTCTAACCGTAGAAGTTGAACAGTTTTGTTCATGATCAGCATGAAGGATTAATAATTTATCCAACGCATCGGAGATCACCGGATCAACCTCATATTGTTCGGCAGGATTTGAAAATAACATCTTGAGAAAACGTGAAGAGTACTCAAGTGTATTGTCAGGGTAATTAACTGGATGACCCACTGCATTTTTGTAAGCCCAGGCTGCAAAGGTTGGCATTTTAGCAAGTGAGCGTACAATGCTTAAATAAACTCCCTCTGCCGAACGGTTCGGGTCAAGGGATTCAGGATAAAAAGCAGTTTGGGAACAGAACAACGATGCCAGCACACCCATAGGATGAGCTGTGGATGGAAAGCCATCCAATATTTTCTTGACATCTTCATGAACCAACGTATGGGTCTTAATGTCATTCGAAAATTTATCTAATTGTTCTTTGGTAGGAAGTTCTCCAAAGATGAGCAGGTAAGACACCTCAAGAAAAGTTGACTTGGCAGCGAGTTCTTCAATAGAATAACCTCGGTAGCGCAATACACCTTTATCACCATCTAAAAAAGTAATAGCACTTTTTGTGGCTCCTGTATTTTTATAGCCAAAGTCGAGGGTGGTCACTTTGGCTTCCTCCAGCAAGTTGGCAATATCAATTGCTTTTTCTCCTTCTGTTCCTTCAACGATCGGGAGTTTGTACGACTTTCCGTCAATGATAAGTTCTGCAGTCTTAGACATAATTTTAAAAGATACGTTGCCTCTAAAATAGGTGGAACAGTTGGTAGATAAAAATGGTCAAAGAGAAATTATTCCGCAGTTTCGAGATTAAAATGATTTGCCAATAAATTTAAGTAGGCAGTAGGCAATGAGCAATAGGCAAAGATGGCTCCTTCAAGAGGCGGGTACACGTTGCCTACTGGATGCTGCCTACTGCCTACTTTGGAATCCTTGAATAGCCATTAGTTATTGCCCAGGATCATAGGAAGGCCATCTTTTCCTGATCCGATAATCACCACTTTACTGTTTGGGGATTTAGCCAGCTCCAAAGTTGCCTCGATGCCCCTCATTTTCAATAGTTTGTCGCTCAAACTATTGTTGATGATGTTGTTTGCACGGCTTTCACCCTCTGCGGCAATTCGCTTACGCTCGGCTTCACTTTTCTCTTTGTCAAGACGATATTGATACGCAAGGGATTCTTGTTGCTGTTGAAGTTTGTTTTCAATGGCAGCCTTAATTTGTTCGGGCAAGTTGATTGATCGGATTAAAACAGCCGTGGCCGTTACGTTGCTCTCATGAAGGATTGTTTCTGTTTCACTGGTAATTCCGCTCTCTACTTCGGCCCGTTTGGTGGAGTAAATTTCCTCGGCAGTGTAGCGGCCCATTACCTGACGCACGGTGGATCTCACTTCGGGGATAATTAAAACATTAACATAGTTTTTAGTAAACTTTTCATGGATGTAACCAATTTTAGCAGGGATAGGAAAATACCTGACTGTAATATCTACGTGAATGGACAAACCGTTTTTATCCAATACGTCCATGTTCTCATCAGACGAAACTTCGTTGACGGTGTAAACATACACATCATTCCAAGGAGCCTTCATATGGAAACCAGGCTCCATAACCTGATCTTTATCTAATCCACTCCCGAAAGGATAAAAGATGACGGCACGTTCAGTAGCTGAAATAGTGTAAAACAAGCTTGATGATAAGGTCATCAGCACAATAAAGGCAATGATGCCCAGGATGATAATTGGTAGTCTGCGGTTATTCATAGTTTGGTTTTATTAATGGGTACAAGTTACTTCAATTTTCCTTCTTCGGAGCGGGGGAGTCCAAGCAGTTTTCCGATAATAAGCATTCCATACAGACTGCCCCAGACAGCTTCAAGTATGCTGATATTGCGAATAAGCCGCGATGGATGAAGTTCTGAATCGACACCGCCTAAAATGCTAAAGCTATATGTTACACATTCGGCATAATTAGGTAGGCCCAATTCTATTTCCACTCCTAGGCTTCCGGGCTTGGCAATAGTGATCAAATCGTAAAGGCTGCCAAACGAAATTCCAATCATCAAAAACACACAAGCCGCTCCCCATAATTTGTCGGGGGTCATGTGGCTACCGGTGAACAAATCCCTGATGGCAAAGCTGATTACCGTCACTTCAATTGGGAAGAGCACTCCATGTAGGGTAAGTAAGTATGCTTGTCGATTGGGTATGTGAATAATCTGGTAATAAGGAAATTCCACCAGAATGCCCATGATCATTATCCCAATCAGGGCAATGAAAATGGTGGTTATTAAAGTGCGGTTGGAGGTAAAGTTTCTAAGTAGATCCCATTGCAAAAAGGCATAGATGGCACCAAAAAATGAGAAGATGGAAATAATGAGTTTTGATTCGCTGCTTTTTGAATCTAATAACAATTGCTCTGACAGCACGAGACCCACCGAAACAATGATTACTTGTATAATCACAATGTTCCTATAGTCCTTGGTTTTTTCACGCTGTAATTCTGCCCGTGAAAGAAGACTTTTAAGACTAAAGCTGGTCATCTAAAAGAAGCGATATGGTTGAAGTATGAAACACCTAAAGAAGTAATAAGTTTTTGTAGGCTTAATAGAATAACGGATATAAAGAGAGATGGTTTCTCAATGACATTCATACCAGAAATAAAAATCGATCCCGATTTCCGAATGTATCGGGTCGGGATCGATTTTGAATCGAATAGAAATCAATTACATAGGGGAGCCCATTCCGCCACCGGAACCTGTATTAGAATCTGGTGCAGGAGTTGGCGCTACAACTGGAGCGGGGGTCGGAGCCGGTACAACAGGCGCTGGCGGAGGAGTTGCAACAACGACAGGCTTATTAACGATTACCGGTTTTTTGGCAGGCGCTTTTTTCACCACTTTTCTTGCTATCGTAGCTGCTTTTTTTGCCACCTTTTTCACCACTTTCCTGGCTAGCTTAGCCGCTTTTTTCACAGCTTTTCTAGCACTCTTCTTAGCTGCTTTTTTAGCAGGTCTTGCTTTTCCTTTTTTAGCAGCTTTCTTCGCCACTTTTTTCTTAGCTTTTTTTGCCATTGTATTAACGTTTAAATGGTTGTTTTAAATTTTGGTTTTGGTCACCCCACACGAGTTACATAGGAATGACTGTTAAATTTATAACAACTTGTTATTTTACATACCATAAAGTGACAAAATTATTTGCTGGGCCTGTGCGGCTTAACATTGGTTTCTAATGTGTACAGACCATTTAGGCTACAATTAGTTTAAAGGGCTTGTCCATAGAATGAATTAAACCATAAATTGTACGAAAATGTCACTATAACTTATGAGTAAGCTAACCTTCTTCACATTGATCTTCATGGCCATGGCCTTAGCTGATTTTGCTCAAACAACAATTCCATTGTATTCAAATGAAATACCCAATAGTAAAGTTGCTCCAGACGAAGAGCTAACTGAACAAAGAGACGGTATAACCATAGTCAGTAAAATTTCGAAACCCACACTCACCATTTTCTTGCCGGCTAAGGGAAAAGCCAATGGTACTGCTGTTGTGATTTGCCCGGGAGGTGGTTATGGGATTAATGCCATCAGTCACGAGGGGACAGATGTTGCTAAGAAGTTTAATGAAATGGGAGTGGCCGCTTTTGTGGTGAAATATCGAATCCCTAACGATGCCACAATGCTAAACCGTGAGATCGGACCCTTGCAAGATGTGCAGCAGGCTATCAAAACGGTGCGTCAACGAGCCAAAGAGTGGAACGTAGAGGTCAATCGCATCGGCATTATGGGATTTTCTGCCGGTGGACATTTGGCCTCTACGGCCGGAACTCATTTCGAGACAGCTGTAATTCCGGATGCAGGTACTATTAGCCTTCGCCCGGATTTCATGATTTTGATATATCCAGTAATTAGTTTTAATGATAAGATAACGCACATGGGCTCGCGTGATAACCTGATTGGCAAGCAACCCTCTCCAGAGAAAATTACTGAGTATTCCAATGAGCTTCAAGTGACAACAAAGACACCGCCCACATTTTTAGTCCATGCCAGTGATGACGAAGCTGTTAACGCAAATAATAGCGTTGACTTCTATAAAAGTCTATTGAAATACAAAGTGCCAGCCGAGTTGCATATCTATCAAAAAGGCGGACATGGCTTTGGGATGAACAACAAAACCACTGACGATCAATGGATGGATCGTTGTAAAAATTGGATGAAGGCATCAGGTTTTTTGAATTGATGGATATATTGCGGTCGAAACTATTTAGTGCCTTCGTGTCTTTGTGGCCAATTGCAATTTTCATTGCCACGAAGACATGAAAGCAACACAAAGAATGAGCATCACCATTATAGTCTAACAACAATTTGAAATGAACCAGCTTAAATCCATCCTTTCCATTTTCAGCGTGTTGTTACTATTTTCATGTGGTACACCGCAGAAAGAGTACACAACATGGGAAGTCTACAATGGCACTAAAGAGGGCATGAAGTATTCATCGCTCACACAAGTTGACACCTCCAACGTTAACCAGTTACAAGTAGCGTGGACGTATAACACAGGCGATGCCGATACGTTGAATGGTTCGCAAATACAATGTAATCCAATTATTGTCGATGGCGTTTTGTATGGCGTGGGTCCACAAATGAAATTGTTTGCTATTGATGCCCTCACAGGAAAAGAGAAATGGGTATTTGATGCCAATGCCAAAACCAGACATGACGGCAATCGCAGGGCATTTCATAACATGATCAACAGCCGGGGTGTGGCCTACTGGACAGATGGAAAAGAAGATAAGCGCATATTTTTTACTGCTGGCTCCAACACCTTTGCCATTGATGCCAACACGGGTGATCCCATAAAAACATTTGCTGACAATGGCTCTATCGATTTGCACAACGACCTTGGCCGCGATGTAAAGGATTTATTTGTGGTGAATACCTCGCCAGGTGTCATCTATAAAAACCTGATCATACTTGGTACGCGTGTTGACGAAGCTCCGCCTTCTGCACCTGGTCACATACGGGCCTATGATGTTGTTACCGGAAAGCTGCAATGGATATTTCATACGATTCCACAGCCGGGAGAATTTGGCTATGAAACGTGGGAAGACAAAGAGGCTTGGAAGCATATTGGAGCCGCCAATACCTGGAGCGGATTTTCGCTCGATGAAAAGCGCGGAATTCTTTTTGCACCAACGGGTTCTGCTGCTTATGATTTTTATGGTGGCAAACGAAAAGGGTCTAACCTGTTTGCCAACTGCTTGCTGGCACTGGATGCAGCTACTGGAAAACGCATCTGGCACTTTCAATTTATGCACCACGATTTGTGGGATAAAGACCTACCCACTCCTCCGGCCTTGATCACACTCACGAAAGATGGAAAACAAATTGATGCTGTTGCACAAACCACCAAGAATGGAATGGTGTATGTGTTCGAGCGCGAAACAGGAAAACCAATTTTTGATATTGACGAAGTGCCAGTTGATACGGTAAGCTATTTAGTTGGCGAAAAAGTATGGACTACGCAACCTATTCCGCGAAAGCCCGCACCATTTGTTCGTCAAACAATAACCGAGAATGACGTCAATCCTTATTTATCGGATAGTGTACAAGCGCAATTGAAGCGCGACTTAAAAAGTTATCGCCATGGCAACATGTTTTTGCCACCGGGTACAACTCCTTCTATTATCCTTCCGGGATATGATGGAGGTGGCGAGTGGGGTGGGCCAGCCTTCGATCCACAAACAGGAATTCTGTATGTAAATGCCAATGAGATGGCGTGGATCATGAAGATGAACGAGAATAAAATGGAACAGCCAAAAAAAGAATCGTGGTTGCAGGCAGGCCAGCGTTTATACAGCCAAAGTTGCCTCGTTTGTCATGGGGCCGATCGTAAGGGAACTGGCAATAACCCGACATTGATTAACATTAAATCAAAATACAAGCCTGAAGAGTTTATTGGTCTCATTACTAACGGCCGAAGGATGATGCCTGCGTTTAAGCAACTTCGGGAAGAAGAAATCAATGCGTTAGCCTCTTTTATTTTAGAGATAAAAACGGATCAGAACCAAGAGTTTAAGGCAGGCTTAGCAAAAATTGATACTGTAAACTTCATGCCTTATAAAATGGCTGGGTATACTAAGTTTTTAAGTCCTGATGGTTATCCGGCAATCAGTCCGCCCTGGGGAACATTAAGTGCAATCAATTTAAACACAGGTGAGTTTGTATGGAAGACAACACTGGGCGAGTATGAAGAATTAAAGGCGCGTGGTGTTCCACCCACCGGAACAGAAAATTACGGAGGCCCTGTGGT
>JAYVBN010000568.1:0-2569 GCA_043750455.1 Bacteroidia bacterium
GTCCTTGCGCGTTTTTTGGTACATCAATGAATTGTAACAATCGGACAGTGTTTCGTTTTACGGCATCATGCACACCCGGCTTTTTCGAGAACTGCAAGATTCTCTTTAGATGTGGTTGGACTAGGTCTGGATGCAGTTGGATACAATAGCTTAATGGCCAGGCAGCTCGTTGTGTAATACGATAAGGTCCCTTTAGATAAACATCCACCAACAAGGCAAAGCGTTGGGGGTTGCTGCCCACATGCGTGACAATTTTATCCCGTTGGGCACTCGAATGCTCTTTTTCTATCGTTTTTACTAAATTCCATAATCAGCATCTTAACTCTAAGTTGAAATTCATAACATGCTGTTTATTAGGATATTTAATGGCGGTATGTTATTTTTAAGTTCAACTTAAAGATGTGTGCTATGCTAGTATTTTTCGCCATCGTTGCTTCAGTAATTTTTCAAGTTAGCCTTAGCTTGTTTTGTTATTTTTTCAAGCGAGTAAAAACTGCTTAATTCAAAGTTAAGCAACCATTCTTTTTTCATAAGCTATTCTCAGTGCTGGTCATTTTATTGACTTTGCAGTTTGCCGATTTTCATTCAAACTGCATTAGGTTTAAACGAATACAAAGTCATGATGAAGGATCATCATCTAAAACCTGAACTCTAGGGCTTTCAAATTGAAACTTGCAACCTGAAACTAGTAACTAATTACTAAATTGCAGCCCAATTTTATAAAGCTGTGAATTATCTTTCTGCGGAGTCGGTTTCAAAGTCATTTCATGATCATTGGTTGTTTCGCGACCTTACTGTTGGCATTTCTCAGGGTGAGAAGTTTGCATTGGTAGGCGAGAACGGAACCGGCAAATCAACCTTGTTAAAAATCCTTACGGGGCAATTGGCTACCGATTCAGGAGAGGTATCTGTGCGCGAAGGGATCAAACTTGGCTATCTCACGCAACAACCTAATGTTGCTGGCCATCTTACCGTTAAGGAAATCATCTTCAATAAAGATAACAAGGTGGCCAGAGTCGTAAGTGATTACGAGGAAGCCATTCACGACCCGCATGTTTCGCCAGACAAGATGCAGCATTTGCTGGAGCAGATGGAGGAACTGAATGCCTGGGATTATGACGCAAAAGTTCAGGAGATTACCAGCAAGCTAAGTATCACCAATCTTGATCAACGCTTTGAGGAGCTTTCAGGCGGGCAGCGCAAGCGGGTGTTTATGGCTCAGATGCTTTTGAACGAGCCTGACCTGATCATTATGGATGAGCCAACCAATCACTTGGATCTGGAGGCCATCGAATGGTTAGAGAATTATCTGTCTGGCCCGAACATTACCTTGATCATGGTAACACACGATAGATACTTCCTTGACAACGTTGCAACGGAGATTTTAGAGCTTGACCGAGGTAAACTTTATAGATATAAAGGCAAATACGCTTATTTTTTAGAAAAGAAGTCGGACAGAGAAGAAATGCTCAAGACTGAAGTTTCGAAGGCTAGACAGCTTCTGAAAAAGGAATTGGAGTGGATGAGGAAGCAACCAAGAGCACGTGGAACCAAGGCCAAATATCGCATCGAAGCTTTTTACGAAATCCAGGACAAAGCATCTACCAATTTAAAAAGAGATAAGCTGGAATTGGATTTGGCCGGTGCCAGGCAAGGAGGGAAAATACTTGAACTTCATAACGTTTCCAAAAGCTATGGCGACCTGAAAATGGTCGAAAATTTTTCTTATGTTTTTAAGAAAAAAGATAGGATAGGAGTAGTCGGAAAGAATGGAATTGGAAAGTCTACATTCCTCGATCTCCTTACAGGGAAAACAAGACCAGACTCTGGAGAGCTCATTCCAGGTGTCACTACTAAGATTGGATATTTCACGCAAGAGACTGAAGACTTAAATCCGAATCATCGGGTGATTGAAGAAGTTAAAGAGATTGCGGAGTTTATCACACTTTCAGATGGAAGTTCTGTTTCTGCCTCGCGATTTCTCGAGCAGTTTTTATTTCCGGCATCCAAGCAATATACCTTCATCGAAAAGTTAAGTGGAGGTGAGAAGAAGAGACTGCAGCTATTGAAGATCTTAGTTACCAATCCAAACTTCCTTATTCTCGATGAGCCTACCAATGACTTTGACATTGATACATTAAACGTATTAGAAGATTTCCTTGAGAAATTTACTGGCTGTCTGGTTTTGGTGTCTCACGATCGTTACTTCATGGATCATTTGGTGAATGAACTTTTTGTGTTTGAGGGCGATGGCAAGATCACACCCTTTAATGGAAATTATAGCGATTACCGTTTACAAGAGGATGCAGAAGAATCAGCACCTGTTGTAACTAAAAAGCCGGAAGTACCAGCTCCGACCGAGTTTAAAAAGAAGGTCTCGTTTAAAGAGAAAAAAGAACATGAAGAACTCCAGAAACAAATCAGCAATCTGGAAGTAGAAAAAAAGACCATTTCGGGGCAATTGGAAAATGACAATTTGGATTCGCTAAAACTTGTTGAAGCATCGAAGCGAATTCAATCGATTAATGACGAATTAGACCAAAGAACACTGCGTTGGCTGGAATTGGAT
>JAYVBN010000569.1:0-2644 GCA_043750455.1 Bacteroidia bacterium
AATGCCAATGACGGTTGCAATGATTATTTGTTTTGCTGTAGTGTTTAAAAGTATTTGTGCAATCTGGTGGAGTTCTGCGCCCATCACTTTGCGTATGCCTATCTCTTTTGTTTTCTCCACTACTTTTTTGGAGATCATGCCAAGCAAGCCAAGGCACGCAATGAGTAAAGCCAGAACTGTAAACAAAACGATTTGGTTGCGGGACACTTTCTCGTGGCTATAAATCTGATTGACATGTTCATCCAAAAAATACCAAGTAAAAGCATTGCCAGGAAATTGCTGTTCAAATAAAGTTTGAATTGACGCAATCGTTTCTTTAAAGTTTTGTGGCGAAACACGGACAGATATTTTCTCTGGAGTGGAAATGACTCCGCCAAAAAACTGATCCTTATACATTAAAATAAAGCCCGCTCCCTGATCATTTGCCTCCGTGCTGCTTTGACTCATATTCAGGAACGAGGCGAGGCGAAAATCCTCAAACACTCCGATCACCTCAGCATCCTTCAAATTATCTCCATTAGGGCCATTATCAAGTGCAAGGTTGATTATGGAGCCTATGGCATCTTCAGGGGACTTAAAACCCAATCGGGTAGCTGCAAAGCGACTAATAATAATTGCATCTGGCTGGTTGTCTTTAATAAAGTTCCTTCCGGCTAAAAGTGTGATGCCATAAAAAGGGAGAAAATCCTCATCCACAGTGTTTCCTTTTATTCCAAACTTTAGATCAGAGCCAATGCGTCTGGTGCTGAGTTGTTCCGCTCCAAAATATTCGCTGACATCAGAACTACTGCAAGTTACAGCCGACACATTTGCATTATTGGAAATCTGATTTTCAAGCGAGAGTAGAATTTGATGGTAATTAGCTGGTTTAATAACTGGCGCCTCAATTATCACCACATCATTCTTGTTTATGCCTGTGCTCATGTTCAAAACATGATTGAGTTGATGAGCAACGGTGAAGCCCAACAAAATAAATATAATGGCCACGGACAGTTGGCCGATAGTAAGCAATGATGGTATAAATCGTCTGCCGGATACAGATGGATTAAAATTGAATAGCTCCTTTGGCTGATAGGCCATTGAAATAATGGCAGGGTACAATCCGGAGAGAAAAATGCCACTGATAATGATAGAGAGAAAAATGGTAACCGAACCAAGGCTTAGGGATGAGAATTCGTCAATCTGGATATTGAAAAGAAGGGAAGCAGGTTTGCGTATCAGCTGAATCAGTGTAAACGCCAACGCAATGGCCAGCATGTTGGTTACTAATGATTGTGTAACAAATTGCCAGACCATATCAACCGCCCCGGCACCAGAAATCTTGCGTGTCGCTATCTCTTTAAATCTACGCGAGGTGCGGGTAACCGAAAGATTGATGTAATTCACCCAGGCCATCACCAATATCGAAAGGGCAATGAAAACGAGCGTGAAAAGAAATGGTTTTGATTTCGAATAGAAATTATCGCCTTCGAAATTTTGGCTGAACGATATGTCAGCCAGGGGCTGCACAAACATATCCAACTTAATGTTCGACCAATTCCGTAAAGTCTCTCTCCAATATTGGTCCAGTCTTCTATTCAGCTTAGCTTCAAAATTCTTAAAATCCTGATGATTGAGTTTAATGTAACCAACTAGTCCAGACCAGTGTGGACTACTCCACTTGTTTTGAAGCCCGGCATTTGAAATGACCAATTCAAAATTGAGATGCGAATAATGTGGCAGGTCTTCATAAACTCCCGAAACCTTTAAAGTGATGGAGTCATTCAATTTTAATAGTTCGCCAACGGGGTCAGTTTTTCCAAAATACTTTACGGCCGTGGACTGAGACAGCACAACGTAGTTCGCTTCATTCAACACTTTATCGGGCTGTCCATACACCAGGGGGATAGTAAAGAAGGTAAAGAGATTCGGATCAGCGTATGCCGTCTTTTCTTCCTTAAAAATCCGTTGCCCATTTTGTTCATTGGTTGAAATAATGATTTTGTTGCCATGGTTGACTAAATCAGAACTAAAGTTTCCTTGATTTAAAATCCGTAAAGAGCTTTCCACTTCTGGAAAATCCTCTTTGACTTTGGGAAACATGGAAGACTTTGTAAACCCGAAGGTGATGTGGCCCCAGGTTTTACCACCGTCATCAGTCCAGTTCCAGTTCACACCAATCCGGGCAATACGATCTGCGTCCTTATGATACTGATCAGCTTTTAGTTCTGTAGTTGAATATTCCCATAGGGCATAGAATGAAGCAAACCCAATAGCCAGACCAACCACGTTTATAGTCGTGAAGAATGGGTTTCGTACCAGCAGGCGGAGGGAGAGTTTGAGGTAGCTTAGTAACATAGTCTCAAGTCTTTAGTATTGAGTTCAGAGAAAGAAGGCGTCTGACACCTTCAAGGTGTCTTGACGCCTGAGTCATTCATATTTCAACGCTTCCACCGGATTACTCTTCGCGGCTTTCCATAATACAGAGGCAATTGTGGCAAACATGATCACGGCCAAAATCAAAACGGGTAAAGCAAAGTGCCACCATTGCAGTGTTATGCGCTCTGAAAATTTCTCTAAGTATTGTTGCGTGAGGTAATAGGCGACCGGAATGCCAATGACGGTTGCAATGATTATTTGTTTTGCTGTAGTGTTTAAAAGTATT
>JAYVBN010000570.1:0-3774 GCA_043750455.1 Bacteroidia bacterium
CGTAACTTTATCCAAGCTATAACTATCTATTACCTTGAACGAAGAACAACACAAAGGCCTTTATCATCCGCAGTTTGAAAAAGACTCGTGCGGTGTGGGTTTCATTGCCAACATTAAAGGAAGAAAGTCGCATCAAATTATCAGCGATGCTCTCACCATGCTCGAACGTATGGCGCACCGAGGTGCGTGTGGTTGCGAACCTAATACTGGAGACGGTGCCGGCATTCTCATACAAGTGCCGCATGAATTTTATACCAACGAATGCCGAAAGCTAAACATCAAGCTGCCAGCGTACGGTCAATATGGTGTGGGTCTTGTATTTCTACCCAAGGATCATAAAGTTCGTGAAGAATGTCGCAATGTATTGGCAAGGCAAATCAAAAAGATGAAGATGACCTTGCTGGGCTATCGCCAAATACCAACTGGTCATCCTGACTTAGGTGAGTCTGCAGTAAATGCTGAGCCTGTAATGGAGCAGATTTTTATCAAGCGCCCTGAAAATTTATCTAATCCAGATGACTTTGAGCGCAAACTTTTTATTCTTAGAAAATATTCAACCCGCATCGTTAATGAATCTGTGCATGGAGTAAATAATAAGTTTTACTTCTCTTCCCTTTCGTACAAAACGATTGCTTATAAAGGCATGTTGACTTCCAATCAACTACGGCCATATTTTCCAGATTTGGAAAATGAGGAAGTGGTTTCAGCATTGGCAGTTATACACTCAAGATTTTCTACCAACACATTTCCTTCATGGAGTTTGGCACAGCCGTTCCGGTTCATAGCCCACAATGGTGAGATCAACACGGTACAAGGCAATATCAATTGGCTGAAATCTAAAGAAGCGTTTTTCTCTTCTGAATACTTTAGTCGCGAAGAGTTGGATATGATCTTGCCGATCTGTAATCCGATTCAATCCGATTCCTCTAATCTTGACAACACGATCGAGGTGCTTATGCATGCCGGACGCTCATTACCACATGTGATGATGATGCTCATACCTGAAGCCTGGGATGGTAACGAACACATGAGCCAGGAGAAAAAAGACTTTTATGAATTCCATGCTAATCTGATGGAACCTTGGGATGGCCCCGCATCTATCACATTCACCGATGGAAAAATTGTTGGTGCCACACTCGATAGAAATGGACTTAGACCCTCACGCTTTTTAGTGACGGATGATGACCGCGTTATCATGGCATCAGAAGCTGGTGTGTTGGATGTCGATCCCGCCAAGGTAATTAGCAAAGGGCGTTTGCAGCCCGGCAAAATGTTTGTGGTGGATTTGGAACAAGGCCGCATCATCAGCGATGATGAACTGAAAAAAGACATTTGCACCCGCCAGCCCTATGGAAAGTGGTTGAAGGATAATAAAGTACGCTTGCAAGATCTTCCCGAACCAGGAGGAAGTTTTCATAAATACGATCCGAATACATTTCTAAAAAGACAAATTTCTTTCGGCTATACTTCCGAAGACCTGAGGGTAATTGTTGCACAGATGTGCGATACAGGAAAAGAAGCACTTGGCTCTATGGGCAGTGATATTCCACTTGCTGTGCTCTCTAATCAGGCACAACATTTATCTAGCTACTTCAAACAACTTTTTGCACAGGTCACTAATCCGCCAATCGATCCTATTCGCGAGCGCATGGTGATGTCATTGGCATCACATGTGGGTGGTTCGTTGAATTTACTGGAAGAAACTCCTGAGCACTGCATCACACTTGAGTTACCTACACCCATTTTATCAAATGGCGAACTGGAGAAGATCCGATACATTGATCACCGTCATCTTCAAACCAAAACTATTTACACGTACTTCAAGGCAGATGGTCAGCCCGGTTCCCTTGAAAAAGGTCTTCAGCGTATTTGTCAATATGTAACCGATGCCATTGAAGATGGATTCACGATCATCATTCTTTCGGATAGAAGCTTTGATAGTGGTCATGCACAGATACCTTCTTTATTAGTGACCAGTGCTGTACACCATGATCTCATTCGAAAAGGAATTCGGGGTAAAGCAGGCATCCTCATTGAAGCAGGCGATGTCTGGGAAACACATCACTTTGCTACGTTGATTGGCTACGGTGCATCTGGAGTAAATCCATATCTGGTTTTCCAGACGATCCACGACATGAAGAAAAACAATCTGTTGAAGGAAGAGTTGACAGAAGAAAAAGCCATCTATCATTATAAGAAAGCGGTATCTGGCGAATTGCTTAAGATCATGAGCAAGATGGGTATCTCCACGTTACAGTCGTATCATGGAGCGCAGATATTTGAAGCCCTTGGTATCAGCAAGGAAGTAGTAGATGAATATTTTACCGGAACTGTATCGCGAATTGGTGGACTTACTTTAGACGATATCGCCAAAGAAGCATTGGCAAAACATAAACTTGCGTTCCCTAAAACTCCCAACTTAACTCCCCGTTTGGAAGTGGGCGGTGTGTATCAGTGGAAGCAACGTGGTGAAGCGCATTTGTTCAATCCTCAAACGATTCATTTGTTGCAGCAATCCACTAAGACCAACGACTATCAACTTTTCAAAAAATATTCAAAGCTTATTAATGAGCAGAGCGAGAAGGCCATTACGCTTCGAAGCTTACTTAAGTTTAAGAAAGGAAAAGCAATTCCCCTTAGCGAAGTAGAACCTAAAGAAAATATTTTCAAACGCTTTGCTACTGGTGCCATGTCATTCGGCTCCATTTCGCATGAAGCGCACAGCACGTTGGCAATTGCCATGAACCGCATTGGAGGAAAAAGCAATTGTGGCGAAGGTGGTGAAGATGAGATACGTTTTATCCGCAAGGAAAATGGTGACTGGGAAAATTCTGCCATCAAACAAGTAGCATCTGGGCGCTTTGGTGTAACAAGTTATTATTTGAGCAACGCCAAAGAATTGCAAATCAAAATGGCGCAAGGTGCTAAGCCTGGTGAAGGTGGTCAGTTGCCTGGTCACAAAGTAGACGAATGGATTGGTCGTGTACGTCACTCCACTCCGGGTGTTGGATTAATTTCTCCTCCGCCTCATCACGATATTTATTCCATTGAAGATTTATCACAACTTATTTTCGATTTAAAGAATGCAAACCGTGAAGCTCGCATTAGTGTTAAGCTGGTATCTGAAGCTGGTGTTGGAACAATTGCATCAGGTGTTGCGAAAGCCCATGCTGATGTAGTGTTGATCGCTGGCCACGATGGAGGAACAGGCGCATCACCCATCAGTTCTATCCGGCATGCAGGTTTACCCTGGGAACTAGGCTTAGCCGAAACCCATCAAACTTTAGTACGAAATAAACTGCGCGGAAGAATTGTAGTACAAACAGATGGACAAATAAGAACTGGCCGCGACCTCGCTATTGCAGCTATACTTGGTGCCGAAGAATGGGGTGTTGCAACTGCAGCTCTGGTTACAACAGGTTGCATTATGATGCGCAAATGTCATTTGAATACATGCCCTGTTGGTGTGGCTACGCAAAACAAAGAACTGCGAGCACTTTTCACTGGTAAACCGGAATACGTGGTGAACCTGTTCTCTTTCCTTGCCGAAGAACTTCGCGAGATTATGGCCGAACAAGGATTCCGTACTGTAAATGAAATGATTGGTCAGGTGAATAGACTTGATGTAAACGACCTTGAAAATAACTGGAAGCATGAACACATCGACCTCGCTCCCATCTTATACAAAGAGCCGATGAGTTTAGATGCTGCTCTTTACAAACAAGAAGAGCAGGATCACGAACTCACCAACATTTTGGATTGGACGTTGATTGA
>JAYVBN010000571.1:0-2132 GCA_043750455.1 Bacteroidia bacterium
GAAGATGCAAAGCGAGGTATCTTTCTTCAGCAAGATGGATTTCTGGATAAAGAATTATTAACGGTAAGCGATCTTAGGCCTGAAGATAAGCCACTAAACCAGAAATGGTCTTGGGATAGAATTCTGCGTTCGTGTTTTATCAAGCAAGCCGATGTTTTGCAGTGCATGTATCTCTTTGAAGAAGATTTTACGAATGAACAAATCAAGCGTAACTTCGATTTCTACGAACCCATGACCGTCCACGAATCGTCCTTGTCTCCTTGTGTACACGTGATACTTGCTTCTAAGATTGGATATAAGGATCGTGCCTATGAATTTTATCTCCGCACTGCGCGCCTTGATCTTGATGATTACAATAATGACACCGAAGACGGATGCCACATCACTTCAATGGCAGGCACATGGATGAGTTTAGTAAAAGGTTTTGGTGGCATGAAGATTTTAGACGGAAAACTTTATTTCAAACCCTATATTCCTGAGCAATGGAAATCGTATTCATTCCGGATTGAGTTTCGTGGGCGAGTGATCAAAGTTTATGTTACAAAGGAAAAGACAGAGACGCTATTAGAATCGGGTGAGTCGCTAACCATACATCTTAATGGTAAGGATGTTAAATTGTAAACCCTTACCTGAATTTTAAAAATGTCACCAGGATACCGCGCTGTAATAAATGGAAATTTATTTCATAAAGTAGTAAGTATAGACATCGTTCTGTGTTCGTAGTGCTTACTGCTATTGTAAGTTTTAATGTATTTGTGGCGGTGCTCACCTCACAAGTGCATGAAAAATTTATTCAAGATCAGAAGACGGCCGATAAGAAGCTTGCTAATTAGAAGGTGAGTTATCAGAAGCAGAACAAGAGCTTGAATCGGGGTTCAAAGAAGTTCTTAAAGAAATACGCTCACTAAGAAAAGAAGTAGAAGAACTTAAGTCGAAGAAATAGTTGGTTATTTCTTTAGATATTCGCTATCAAAGAGATTGTATTTTAGAATGCAATAAATGGCTCGAAAACCATCTTTCCAACTTATTTTTTTTCCTTCTTCATATGTACGACCATAGTAGGAGATACCAACTTCATAGATTCTTACTTCCTTAAAACGTGCAATTTTGGCCGTTACCTCGGGTTCAAACCCAAATCTTTTTTCCTTCAATAACATTTTCTGAATGTACTCTCTACGGAAACATTTATAACAAGTCTCCATGTCTGTCAGATTCAATCCTGTGAAAACATTAGAGAAAAAGGTCAGTAGTTTATTGCCTATCGAATGCCAGAAGAAAAGAATCCGGTGGGGTCGTCCACCCATGAAGCGAGAGCCGTAAACAACATCTGCAACCTCATCCAGAAAAGGCTTGAGGAGTAAATTGTATTCATTCGGATCATATTCCATATCCGCATCCTGAATGATCACATAATCTCCGGTGGCCTGATCAATTCCTGTATGAAGTGCTGCGCCCTTTCCCTGATTAACAGTATGTGAGAAATAGCGCATGTTTAAATCCTTGTGCTCATTAATATAGTGCAGAACCTGGCTTTCTGTCAAATCGGAAGAACAATCGTTCACGATGATGACTTCTTTCTCAATTCCTCCGATCAGGTTTACATTTTTTACCTTGTCAAGAATTTTGTGAACAGTCTTCTCCTCGTTGTACACCGGTATGATAATGGAAAGGCTAGCCATGATTAATAAATTATAGCTTGATAAGGCATTTTCTTTTTAAGGTCTCCTCTCGTGTTACAGGATTTAAAAATTTCATTCGAGGCGTGGAAACCGGATATTCTCCCATGCAATAGATTACCTGAAGGTCTGGTCTTACTTTTGTAAATTCCCGCGCAAATTCTTCTTTTGTATAGATTAGAATATTTTTTTTCTTGATGAGACTTTCAAAATCATCTGTAGCAGGTATGGTCATGTCTGTATAAAAATTCATTGCCCAGGGTTGTCCTGCTTTATAGCAGTAATAATTTCCTTTTGATAGGCCGTTTTCCTTTGCTATGGTTGCCATTTCAGAACCAGCCTGATACTTTAATAGTTCCGGATAAAAGTAGCTGTTTAATATGAGGTTAGTTCCAATTGCTGAAAGTACGCAAATCAAAATTGTTTTATGTGGCGACTTTAGTGCGAAAGTTATGT
>JAYVBN010000572.1:0-2826 GCA_043750455.1 Bacteroidia bacterium
CCCTTCAGTAAAGAAGAATTCGGCTTCGCGCAAGCGAGCCTCCGATAGTTTAACGTCTCCCTGTTTCTTATTTTTTTTATCTCGCTGTGCATACGATGATGGTACGATAACCAGTAAGGTAAGCGTGAAACAAAATAGCAAAAAGGTTTTTCTAAAAATCAATTTGAGGTGCTGTAATCTCCGAGGCTAAGATCTTCGGATTTGCCTTCAAAATTAACGAAATTTCCTAACAAGCTGTTCCTCAAAATCGCTGTGTTCAGTGTGCAATTTTTCTGGATAATCGAGTTTGAAATCCGTGAATCCCGCACAATGGTGTATGCGCCAATGGAAACATGTGGCCCAATGATGGAGTTTTCAATGATAGCATCATCTCCAATAAAGACGGGAGGGATAATTACTGAATTGATCAACTTCGTTTTAGAAGAAATTAACTGTTGATCTTTTATGAATTCCAGGTATCTTTGGTTGGTTTGAATGACAGCATCTTTGTTGCCGCAATCGAGCCATTCCTTTACTTCGCCTGGAATAAACAGTGCACCTTTCTTTTTCATGTTCTCAAGGGCTGTTGTTAATTGAAACTCGCCCTTTTCTTTAATGTTGTTATTGATCAAGTATTGCATTTCTTCGCGAAGCATTTCGCCTTTCTTAAAAAAGTAGATTCCAATGATGGCGAGATCCGAAACAAATGTGGAGGGTTTTTCGAGGAGTTCAATGATCTCACCCCGATCGTTTAATTTCACAACACCAAATTGTGAAGGGTTCTCCACCTTTTGCACCCAGATGGTTCCATCTCTGGAAGTATCCAGTTTAAAATCAGCTTTGAAAAGAGTATCAGCGAAAGCGACAATTACTTTTCCCTCAAATAATTCTTTCGCGAAAAGCAAAGCATGCGAAATGCCAAGTGCTTGTTCCTGATAATAAATTTTTCCTTCAGCACCCACTGCTTTTGCAACTGCTTTTAAATCATCCTCTACCTGGTTGCCAAAATTTGGGTGAACAATAAAGCCGATGTAGTTGATTTTCTCCGGGCAGACTTTTGCAATATCTTCCACCAGACGATGAACCATGGGCTTGCCTGCAATGGGAATCAATGGCTTGGCTGTTGTGAGAGTATGTGGCCTAAGGCGCTTACCTAAGCCTGCCATGGGTATTATGATATTCATCTTTTGAGTGAGTTAGATTGCGGTCAGATTCAATTTAATAAGGATTCAACTAAGAAATTTAATCAGGCTTCTTGTCGAAAATTTTTTCTTTCAAATAAATAGGCTACACCAATACATGCGGCAATAATCAGAAAGTGAAATGCGGTTGCTAATGCTTGATCGGAAAACTCAATTAAATTAATGGAATAGATCATAAATAACGTAATCAGCAGGTAAACCAGGCTGGGAATAATTTTATACGGGATGGGATAGAATTTTTGTCCCAGAGCATAGCACGCTACAGTCATACTGAAATAACAAGCTAACGCAGCCCATGCACTGCCCGTATAACCAAGTATTGGAATGAGAAGATAGTTGGCAACGATGGTAATGATTGCACCGCCCACCGTGATCCATGTACCATAGTGTGTTTTGTCTGTCAGCTTGAACCATACACTGAAATTGTAATACACGCCAAGAAATAAATAGGCAACCAGTAAAACAGGAACAATGGATAAGCCCACCCAAAAATCTTCGCCAATAAAATATTTTAAGACATCAAGATTTATACTAATGCCGAGTAATACAATACAACAGGTAATGACGAAGTAGTGATTAATTTTAGCAAAAAGCTCAGGCGATTTTTTATCGGAGGCATTTGAAAAAAAGAAAGGCTCGGCTGCATAACGAAATGCCTGTATGCCCAGGTTCATCAATACAGCAAATTTGTAACACGCTCCAAAAACGCCAAGGGCATCTTTTTTGGAAAGCATCCCATAGAAATTATCTGGCAACCACCATTCTAGCGTGAGCCTTGAAAACATTTCGTTGGTCATACCCGCTACACCCGTAAGCATGACTGGGTAAGCGTAGCCTAACATGATGGGCGAAATTTCCCGGTCATATACCGGTCGCCAACTAAGCAAAGTCCTCAAGAAGAAAAGAATGAAAAATGAATTGGCAATTAGGTTGGACAGAAACACATAACCGACATTGATGGTGGGGTTATAATTGATTTTCAACAAATAGTAATTAAGAATAAGGAGTATTAAGACACTGATAATTTTTGCGGAAGCAAATTGCATCGCCTTTTTTTCTAGTCTGAGTATGGCGAATGGAATAGCAACAACTGCATCTGTAAGCATGACCAATGTAAGCCAGGTAATAAACTCTGGATGCTGTCCCACATCCATGGAAGAAGCTATTGATGAAGAAAACAGAATGAATAAAATAGAGAGAGGAATACTAATCAGAAGCACGCTTGTTTGGGCGAGATTAAAAATACGTTTGTGATCAACACCTGGTCTAGAAGCAAAGCGAAAGAAGGCCGTCTCCATGCCAAACGTAAAAACGATATTGATAAAGGCAACAAAGGCGTAAAGTTTAGTTACTTCTCCATATTCTGCTCTGCTGAAAATATCGGTGTGAAGTGTCACCAAAAGAAAATTCAGCATTCTTGGCAAAATGCTGCCAAGGCCATAAAGAACTGTTTCGCCTGCTAGTTGTTTTAGTTTAGACATTAAGGTTACAAAAATGATATGATTTATACACTAAAGCTACATGGCAAATCAATATTCAGATAGCAGCTCTTTAAATTGCGCGAGTGTGATAACATTGATCTTTGGAAACTGAAGGGTATTCAAGATATTAAAATGCCTGTCGTCCGAAATAAGGTAATGGGCAT
>JAYVBN010000573.1:0-2624 GCA_043750455.1 Bacteroidia bacterium
ATTTTATGCATTTGTGGTTGTTGATCAAGGATGCGTGGCGCGCGGAAAAACTAGTCGACAAATTAAAGATCTGGTTTATGCCATTGGGTTGGCGGCCGGCTGATGTGGCTGAAAAATTTCCGGTGTATAAGATTACAGACGTAAATAATTACCAAAAATTTAATCCACAAATAACGCAAGGTTTGCTGACCTGGACCTGTTTCCAGATGGTAACGGGTTTGCTATTTATTAGTTATTTCTTCTATAGCATTGCAGCCATCGGAAGCCCACATATTTTTATTTATGGAGGATTCGTCATCTTAACTGTCTACGCCTATACCGATTTACTAGACCGAAATTTTTATGCCATTGTTTGGGAAGGCATCCGCTGCGCCTTCGGTATCTACATTATTTACTACTTAGGCGACTGGTTTGGCCTAAGCAAGTCTTTCGCATTGACGAACCAATTGTTGATCGCTTACTTTGCCATCTCTATGGGCATTACTGTGTGGTTTGCTTTGAAGCACAAACAAGAAGACCAGAAAGTCAGTCCGGTTGTGAGGTAATAAATTTCAGCTCTATTTGAGACCGTATCCTTCCTAAAATTTCGCAATATGCAAAAGTTAGTATTGTTTAGTTTGTTCTTTTCTCTTTTGCTGTCTTGCGGTAAGCCCTTACCTACTCTTGATGGAATTGATCTTGAGAAATGGAAAGAAGATAAGGCCGGTTGCGGAACCTTGCGCCAATCATTAATTACTGCTCTTGATAAACAACGTGAAAAAATAAAATCACTTTCTGAATCTGATGTAGTGGAATTGCTTGGCAGACCCGACAAAAATGAGTTGCTAAAGCGCAACCAAAAATTCTTCTACTATTTTCTTGAACCCGGTCCAACCTGCGCCAATGGGAATACAGAATTTAAAAAGCTTATGATCCGGTTTAATGCCATTGGGCTCGCCAAAGAGGTATCGATCGAGTAACTTCTTGATTCCTAAGGTTTTTTAGGTAAATTCATCTCTCCAAACCAAAACATATCGCCTTATGCAATTTCACCCTAATGAATTATTCCTGCTATACAACCCAAGCACAAACTCAGGAAAGCAGACTAAAGCACTGGCTTTGGATATTTGTAGTCACATAAACGAGATCGATGCGACTCGTGAAAAACTTTCTCCTATGTATTGGAAAGAAATCATAGGCATGATAGGAATTGAACCTGATGCCATGCTTGATCATTCGCACGAAGACTATAAAAGCAAAGTGGAAGGAAACTCCTATACCATGAATGGATGGCTGGATGTTCTTTCACACTATCCTCATTTGGTAAAGTCACCCATTGTCATCTATCATGGAAAAGCAGCATTTTGCAAAACACCAACTGACATTATGAGGTTGGGTGGAGCTGTTTCTCAAGGCGATAAGGTTCTTCCACATTTGAAGAAATACTATTAAGCCCTAAAGCGTTAACTGTGAAGCGCATTCCGCTGAAATTCTAGCTTTTTATTTTTCGCCATTTCAATGTTTCTCCAAAGCAGGTTTACCAGGGCTTCTTTTTTTTTATGATTGAATGGATACAAGATCGATGGCTTAAAATAAAACGTATTACCAAATTCTTCCTTCGCATAAAGGTCAACGCGGTAAACCCCACCCATGGAAACCAAATTAATATCTTTTATATTCTCCAAAGGAATTAACGTGTCTTGATTTTTGCGAATGATGTATAGAAATTCATCATCAAACTCTGTGCGATATACTCTCCTATTTACCCAATACCAAACCCAAATGATGTATATCCATGATAATGGAAGAAATGAAGCTATTACACCATGGGCTTTTACATCTCTAAATGCCAAATAAATAAAGTAGCTGACCAATCCAATTAAAATCAGAAGACTTCCATTCTTATAAAGCCAATGGAATCGTGTAGATAGGTTTTTAATCCTCGATTTTGCTACCATAGTAAGCCCATTATCTTTGTAACCGAAAACTACTCAAATCCTTCATGAAAAATATTGCGGTTATTGGTTCTGGTACAATGGGCAATGGTATCGCCCATGTTTTTGCGCAAGCTGGTTACAAAGTTACCATCATCGACATATCTGAAGACGCACTTAAAAAAGCGATGGCCACAATCGAGAAAAACCTAAACCGACAAGTGGAGAAAGGAAGTATTACGGAAGCAATTAAAAGGCTAGCACTTGCCAATCTCAGTACTACCACCTTCATGACGGAAGGCGTAAAAGAGGCAGAACTTGTGATAGAAGCCGCGACAGAAAATATCGATCTCAAATTAAAAATTTTTAAAGACCTGGATGAGAACACAAAACCAGGAACTATTCTAGCAACAAACACTTCCTCTATTTCTATAACTAAAATTGCCTCACTCACTAAAAGTCCGGATAAGGTTATTGGCATGCACTTTATGAATCCAGTGCCAGTTATGAAGTTAGTGGAAGTTATTAGGGGTTATAGTACGAGCAACGAAGTGACGCAAATCATCATGGAGCTTTCCAGAAAACTTGGCAAAGTACCTGTTGAGGTAAACGATTATCCCGGCTTTGTGGCTAACCGGATTCTTATGCCCATGATTAACGAGGCAATTTATTCGCTTTACGAAGGGGTAGCAGGTGTAGAAGAAATTGACA
>JAYVBN010000574.1:0-5909 GCA_043750455.1 Bacteroidia bacterium
CAGCCAAGCCACGACTGGGCCGCTAAAGAACCGTTTACCGATTTTTCGGTGAATGCAACCGGAACACTGAACCTGTTGGAGATGACACGCCTCCATTCACCCGCAGCTGTTTTTATTTTTACATCCACTAACAAAGTTTATGGCGACACACCAAATTTTTTGCCCTTACGAGAGTTGGATAAGCGGTGGGAAATCGTTGAGACCCATCCTTATTTTGAAAGAGGGATTGACGAGCAGATGTCGATAGATCACTCCAAACACTCCTTGTTTGGAGCGTCCAAAGTAGCAGCCGACATTCTGGTGCAGGAGTATGGAAAGTATTTTGGAATGAAGACCGGGGTCTTTCGTGGAGGATGCCTGACCGGACCCAATCATTCCGGAGCTCAACTTCATGGGTTCCTTTCTTATCTAATGAAATGTGCAATTACCGGAGGCCATTATACCATCTTTGGATATAAGGGTAAACAAGTAAGAGATAACATCCATAGTTATGATCTGGTAAATATGTTCTGGCACTTTTACCAAAATCCAAAATCCGGAGAAGTGTACAATGCCGGAGGTGGGCGCTACGCTAATTGTTCAATGTTAGAAGCAATAGAAGTTTGTGAAGAAATAACTGGAAAGAAAATGAATTACAGCTATTCAGATCAGAACAGGATTGGTGATCACATTTGGTGGATCAGCGATGTAAAAAAATTCCGGGATCATTTTCCCCAATGGCATTGGAAGTATGATCTTAAAAACACCTTGGTTCAGATTCATGACGGCATTGCCACGCGCCAAAATGCATAGCTAATTGGAGAGTTCACACCTAAAATTTAAGGACAATCTTATTCACTACTCGAAGAGTATTTTCAAGAATAAAATCGTTTCGGTTTTTATACCATTAATGATTATAAGTTTTACGATTGCTAGTTACTATTGGACGGTCGTAAAGTACAATGTAAATATCCCTTGCTCAGATGACTTTGGAGTAGCATTACAATTCCTAAATAATTTTACGAGTGAAAATTCTCTGCTGGACAAAGTAGGACTTCTATTCAATCAGCATGTGGATCATCGAGTAATGTTTCCTCGCTTGGTGGTTTTACTTGATTTCTTTTTTCAAGGGCATGTAAATTTTCTATCGATAGTTATCATTGGCAACTTGGGTTTGGTTTGGATTGCTGTTTTACTTTTTGTTTCTCCGCCTAAGCAGCCAGCAAAGATTCTTCTTTTTTGCCCGGTAGTTTTGCTTTTGTTTCAATTGCAGCATTGGGAGAATACAGGATTTCCAACAGCTTCGATACAGAGTTTCTACGTCATCTTTTTCGTCTTAGCCTCCCTGTATCTCCTGAGTGTTGAAGCTAAATGGGCATTGGCCCTTGCTTGTGCAACTTTTTTCCTGGCCATATTTACTTCTGGTAATGGAATGTTTTGCATACTCCCCGGTGCCTTTATTTTGATCAATCAAAAAAGATACAAAGCCTTAGGTGTTTGGATATTTATTTTTGTGTGCTCTGCTTCATTTTATTTCTATAGCTATCAGCATCAGAACACTAAAATTATTGAGTTGCTTTTGGAGAAACCATTGGAAATGATCATTACTTTCTTTGTTGCCATCGGTGGGTTTATCAATTTCTCTAAAGCGTGGGAGCCTATTGGTATAGGATATCCTTTATCAATTATGTTTGGTCTGATAGTGACTTTATTTTTTTTATACTTGACTTTTTCGAAATATTATTTGCGAGCACCAGTGCTTTATGGATTTTTATTTTTTCTACTGATCACATGCGCAGCAATGGCAGTCTCCAGGGTTTCCCATTATTCAGCAAATGAACTCTCCACTGTCTCGCGTTATAAAATAGTGTCGTTGTGTTGTATCTCGGTCTCCTACTTGATCTTTATTGATCTATGGAAATCTTTGGGCCTATTTAAAGCATTACTCTTTATTCCTTTAGGATTGTATTATAATGATACTGGAAACGAAAAGAATTTACCAATATTTAAATCTCATACTGACCGATTGCTGGAATCAAGCTGGGCAGTTTATTCTAACAATGATTATTCAAAACTTATGGACTGGAATCCGGCACTCTCAGCCGAGACCCTTAGACAATCTCAAGTCAAAGATGTCTATGTACTTCCAGACCTACGCGATGAATTCTTAAAAAGAGTCCCTGATGCATACCAATTGCCAGCTATTTCTGCGGAACAAATTATACCTGCAGATTCGACTGTTAAATATCAAATTATCATTCACACAACAAAAGATGGATTACGGTGCGGGACCCGAAAGGGGTGGGCACTTGCAAAAGGCAAGGTTACAAAACGTAATCTTTTTGTTCTTAAAGATTCAGTTAAATCCTATTTTTTCTCAACTGCGATTGAGTATCGAGGAGATCTATCTGAGATGATGATGGCCCTGGATCCTTCAGACAAAACTAATTATTCAGACTCAGGGTTTAATGTTTGTGTTGCCACTTCAGGTTTAAGTAAAGGAACGTATGACGTAGGTGTTCTACTGGAGACCTGGGATCGTTTTTACTATTATATTCCCGCCCATATGAGCATCATTGTTAAGTAGTCCCTGCACTGTTGTTTTCTTTTGATAATAAACTATGGTGGAGGTAAAATTCCAAACAATGGATTCTAAACTTAGATATTTGTAATATTGTTTTGGGGCGGTTCAGGTATAAAATAAATTCAAATGCTCTTCAGTTCAGTCATTTTTATTTTCAAATTCTTACCCCTTACCCTTTTAGTTTACTTCTTGATTAAGCAAAAAAATCAGCTAGGGAATATATTTCTCCTTTCCGTAAGTCTGTTATTTTATGCCTGGGGTGAACCGATATACATCCTCCTCATGATGTTGTCCATCGTTGTCAACTTTTTCTTTGGAATTCTCATTCATCATACTGAAGAATTCAAGAATCGACAGAAACTAGTTTTAGCATTCGGGATTGCGATCAACGTTCTCTTTCTGATTTATTTTAAATATTTTGGATTTATTATTGAAAACATAAATGACGCGTTCCATTTACAACTCCAGGTAAACGCGGTGGCCATGCCCATTGGTATATCGTTCTATACCTTTCAGTCGCTTTCTTACCTGGTAGATGTCTATCGAAAAGAGGTGAAAGCCCAATTCAATATCATAAGCATTGGACTTTATATTTCATTTTTTCCACAACTGATTGCGGGGCCTATTGTCCGATACATCGATATCAATGAACAAATTGAAGACCGGAAAATTGAATTGAAAGGATTTGTAAATGGAATTGAACGCTTTATTATTGGCTTGGCAAAAAAAGTCTTGATAGCAAACACCCTGGGTGAGGTCGCTGATAAAATCTTTGCATTACCTCATTCGGAAATTACAGTGCTGTGTTCCTGGCTTGGTATCATCTGTTATTCTTTCCAACTATTTTTTGATTTTTCCGGCTATTCAGACATGGCCATTGGCCTAGGTCGAATGTTTGGATTTAAATTCCTGGAAAATTTCAATTTTCCATACGCGGCAAAAAGTATAAAAGATTTTTGGGGAAGGTGGCACATTTCCCTTTCAACCTGGTTCAGGGATTATCTGTACATACCTTTAGGTGGTAATCGAAAAGGTTCAAGACGCACGTATCTTAATTTACTCATTGTTTTTTTTATAACAGGCCTATGGCATGGTTCGAGCTGGAATTTTATCGTGTGGGGACTTTTTCATGGTGTCTTTTTGATATTGGAGCGAAATAGATTCGGAGTGTGGATCGAAAAATTATGGAAACCCATCCAGCACCTTTATGTCCTGTTAGTGGTGCTAGTAGGCTGGGTTTTCTTCCGGCAGGAGACACTAGGGGGAGCAGTTAGTTACCTAAACGTAATGGTGGGTCTTACCTCCATTCAAAATTATCCTTTCGATTATTTTGATTTTGTAAATCAAAAAGTCCTCATCTGTCTGGCGGTGGCAATCATATTCTCTATTCAGTTTCCAAAGATAAAATGGAGTGATAAATACAACGCATCAGTTGCTTATAAATGCTTAACGGCCGGAGTTCTTATTTGCTTGCTGATCTTATCTATTGCGAATATTGCATCTAACACATACAATCCATTCATTTATTTTAGGTTTTAGAAGATGAAAGCACCAAGCCCCGTTTGGATGGATAAATTTTTAAATTGGTCGTTTGCCATTTCCTTTCTAGTAATAATCTTTTTGCCATTTCTGTCTGAACAGTTTAATCTCCGAACGGCTAAGTCTCTGACTGAGAATAGAAGATTAACGGAACGTCCTAGTTTCAAAATGGACTCATTATCTTTCTTTCCACTAAAGTATGAGAAGTACTATAATGATAATTTTTCTTTTCGGAATTTTTTTGTTCAACTCAACTCTCGCTTTTCGGCAAAGACATATGGTATCTCCGCCATTCCCGATATCCTGATCGGAAAGGAGGGTTGGCTTTATTATGTTGCAAAATCTCAAGGCAATTCTCTTGAAGACTATAAAGGACTCGTTAGCGTTGACAGACGAACCCTTGAGCTTATCAGGGAAAACCTGGAGCAAAGAACACGAACACTTAAATCACAAGGAATTCAATTTGTAGTCATCGTAGCGCCTGATAAGCAGACTATCTATCCTGAGTATCTTCCCGAAAGCACTAAACGACCAAGAAGATACCCAACAAGGTTAGATCAAATTGTTGAATATCTAAAAAAGCATTCCACCGCTCAGATTCTTGATGTAAGGAAGGAACTCCTGAAAGAGAAGGAGAAAGGTCGACTTCCACTTTATAAGAAAACAGATTCGCATTGGAATAATTTCGGAGGTTTTATAGCCTATCAACAAATACTAAGATCTCTTTCAATGGAGCCTAAATTGGCGAGTGACTTTGAATGGAAACAAGCAAATCAAGGAAGAGGTGATCTGGCGAATATGCTGGCATTGGATGAGCGCATTACGGAAGAAAACCAAATATTGTTTACGACCTCTTTTGAAAATGAGATTTCCTTTCAGGAGAAGGAGAACAACTATGGTACTTCACTGAAGAAAAAATCCTTAATAGCCACCAATAAAGATAAGGCATTGCCAAAACTGCTGGTTTTTCAAGATTCGTTTGGCGAAGCCCTGCTCAAATTCTTGAGTTATCATTTTAGGGAATCGGTTTTTATACAGAGCGATTCATACTCAAGTGCAATCATTGAGAAGGAATCTCCGGATGTGGTTATTTTTGAAATAGTAGAACGCTACGCCCCCTTCTTGGCCGATGGTGAGTTGAAATAACAAACATCATTCTAATATCTCTTTTAGGTCGTTAGATAACGTAGCGTTAAACTTGATTACGCCAGTAGTATTCATGTGTTGTGAATTATAAAAATTAACCGTATCCAGACCAATGCTATCATTCGTATAATCAAGAAAGGGTATGTTATATTTTATAGAGTACGAGTTGTAGATACTATCAATTTCCGCCCGATTGGTTAGTAATTCGGTTGCTTCATAATAGGAGGGGGAATTAATAAAAATAAGCTTGATATCATTATCCACACAATATCTGACAAAGGTGTCAAATAGCTTTAAAGTTGGCTCATCTATCATACTTGAAAACCCGTTGGGGTTGGCTTTTTTAAAACTTGCAAAGGCAGAATCCCAGTGCGCAGGAAATGTTTGGAATCCCTTATACTTACCGTTCGGACGTACAGACTCTCCCGTCAATGACCGGAAAGCACAATTAAGTACTTCGCTGTGGTTAATGTATTTATAGAACGGAACATGAAGGTCTTTATAGTCAAGTCCGTCATATTGCACTACAATCTCTCTGATGATCTCCTCGTTTAAATAAGGTATAAACTGTTCATACATCCATAAATCGGGTCCTTTTCCCAGTGTATGGTAATCTGCGGTTTGAATAATGTACTTTGGTTTTTTGTTATACTTCATATAC
>JAYVBN010000575.1:0-6031 GCA_043750455.1 Bacteroidia bacterium
TCAACCTCAATTCAAACTAAAGGAGTTTTTATCAATCGGGAAGATGTTCCCAATCAACAAATCATTCCTGTTATTGATTTACCCTTTCAAGATAGCTGCATTGATCTATTTCCAAACTCAACAACTGAAAGACCATCCTTTTGGATAGACTAAAATGATGAGCAATATTAAACTATGAAAGTCACTCCATACTTCCATCTAGGAGAGCATTATTATCTATACTCTTGGTTCTTTTCGGATGGGGATGTGCTTACTTTGTAAAAAACATAATGATTGTTTACCAAGATGATAACAAATAACTTCTCTTCTACATTTAAGAGTATGAGTTGGTGTGTGCTCACCTTTATTTTTTTTGCAGCACTACCCATTGACTTTTTACAAGTTATAGAACAGAAATATGGAGCCTATAGGGAAAAATATCCGACCGCTAAAATCAACCTCATATTTAATCAACCCACCTATGCTAGTGGTGATACCGCTTTCTTTTCTGCCTGGTATGTCAATGAAGAACTTTTAGCTTTAAAAGGGGATCACATTGTGGCACTTGATCTGGTGAATGGAAATGGCCACACGGTGCAAAAAATACGCTTCAAAGTAAAAAATGGAAGGGGAAGCAATCAAATGGTTCTCAACGCTGACCTTCCACCCGCAGAATACAAATTTGTTGCTTATACAGATTGGATGAGAAATTTTGGTGAGTCTTGGTTTTACCAAAAGCGAATTCAAATAATTTCAAGAAAGAAACTACAAACGCAATCGACCCGGGACAATGTTGTCACATTTTTCGCAGAAGGTGGCGATCTTATTGAAGGGCTTGATAACAAGGTGATCGTATTAGGTGCTGCCTCCAGTGAGTTAATCGTAAAAGATTCTAACCATTTAGAAGTGGCCAAAGTAACACTTGACTCAACTGGTGTTGGGATCTTTTCTTTTATTCCTAAACCAGATCAAACTTATTATACCAATTGGCCAACCCCTGAAAAAAAATGGGTGCTTCCAAAGGCGCTCAACGATGGCCTATCTATAAAAATCGATTTAAAGGACACTTGTAGAATGCTGCTGTCACTTCCACCTAACTCAAAATGGATCAACAAAGAATTATATTCATTCATAACCTGCAGAGGTAAGATAGTTGGAAGGAAAAAAGTGATCATTAAGGCAAACGAGACGTATCATCTTCAAATTCCTATTCTGGAAAAATCGGATGCTTATCATCAACTAATTATCATTGATGCAAGTAAAGAGATTATAGCGGAACGTGTATTTATACCTTATCAAACAAATAAAGTATCTACGACACTTGAGGTATCGCCCACTGCAAAACAGCGGCAAAGTATTTCATTCACAGTTGGCTTAGAGGATAACCTGGGTTATCCATTAGAATCTGATCTGAGTGTTACCGTTTTGCAAAAAAAACTTTTTGATAATTTTCATACCTACAATAGTTTTCATTTGTCGGACTTGCCAGATGTTATGGATAGAGCCGAAAAATTTGGGTTTAAAAATTTATCTTCACTCAACGATTTTTTGATTACCCAAAAATGGCATCGAATCAACTGGACTGCTATCCTGCAAAATCAAACCCTGACAATGCCTTATCCCTTCCAAAGTTTGCTAACGCTGTCCGGGCAGATTATCTCGAAAACAACAGGATCGCCTCCTCCCGATTCCACAATTATCATAAGCTATCTTCAAAAAAATACAGTTGGCTATGAGGGCTATTCTAGTAAAGGCCAATTTCAAATTCCTATTCTCTTTGATTTTTGGGGAGATGATCAAATTTTTCTTACCCTTCAGCGTAAATCAAAAAGCCTGGATAACGAATATAACATAGTCGTAAATAAAGATTCGCTAGCCTTACCGGATAGATGGTCTTCTGCTGAGACCGCTAAGACATCTCCCTATGGCGAGTTTGCTTTCAACAAACAGATTATCACAAATTCATATTCTTTTTTTGGGCGTGAGCAAACTACTTCACTAAAAGTCCAAGGATCCAACGACATTCTTGAAGAAGAATTTCAGGGTGCCGATGCTACCATCAATATAGCCGACTATGTTTTGTTTCCAACGATGGAAGATCTTCTCCGAGAAGTGGTTCCCTTTGTTCAATTCCAGAAAAGAGGATCAAGGCAAAACATTAAGATGACATACCGATACGAGCGATCCATCAAAATATATAAAGATGATCCTCTTTACATTATAGATGGTTTTATGAGCCGGGACACTCCCTTTTTCTTATCCATAAAGCCTGAAAATCTACTAGCTATAAAAATTATAAACAACCCTAACAAATTGGATCAACTTGGAAAGCTAGGTGAGAACGGAATTATCTTCGTTGAATCAAAAAAGGGCAATCTATTTTCATCTACCGGAAACAATATTTTCCTAATCGCGGGGCAAAGCAAAGCAGTGAATTTTTTTGAAATGGATTATCTTAAGCCAACCAAGAATGCAAGAGTACCCGACTTGCGTGCTAACTTATACTGGACACCAGGATTAAGCGTAGGCAAATCGGGAAGTGCAGACATCACTTGCTTTGCAAGTGATGATACCGGGTCAATAATTATTCGTGTGGAGGGACTAACCAAAGATGGCGTACCCTTTCAGACGGAGAAAACAATACATGTAGAATACAATTCAACTAGAGAGTAGACTTAACAAATGGATTTTACAAATTTTTAGATTGTCAATCTGTCGAATTAAAAAGTAACGTTTTTACCGAATCAGCACCGTATTCTTAATATCAAAATCATTCCGCATGCTTACGCTCATCATCACCATATTTGCTAATTCATTTTTTTTGAAAACGGTTTGATGCTTTTTTGTGACAGCATCGATGTATCTGCCTTTCACAGGTTTCTCAGTGCGGTAATATTCAACAGATTGTTCCATTTTTTCATAGTACAAGGCATAGATGATGACCATATAATGGTTGTCTACCACTTCCACCCTAAACTTTCCTGTCCAGTCTCCCTCCCAATACATGCGGGGAGTATTGTAGTAGGTTCTTCCATATTGCTTACAGCTTACTTTATAATGATTGATCTCTCCCATATAGCCCAAATCGTTCCGTGTCACATGGAACGTGAAAAACTTTGATTTAAGCATTTGCACCACTTCCTTTCGCAGGCTGTCTGATGATCCTATGTAATCAAACGTGTACCTCCACACCAGGTCATTGTTTTCAACATCAAAATGATCGTATTTCTGGCCTTGGGCCGGAGTGGCGGCCGCGGTAAGCAAAAGAATAAGAATAAGAATGCTTATTGTAATAAACCTCAACATTGACTTCGTATATGAGGCGCAAACTGCTTTAAAAGGCAAGTAAGATTATTTATCGCTTCATCAACCACACAAACTTAATACAAACGTTTGTTACTTTACGAAGTATGAAAATGATCATTTCCACATCTTTTTTTATTCTGGAAAGTGGTTACATTTGCCACGTGAAATTCAAAAGAATCATCGCCTTCAATCTTATTTTCATAGTTGTCCTGTCTTCCATAGGATATTGCGGACTGATTTCTTCACAGCATATCAATGATTCCAAATCAAGTATTGAGCAGTTTCCTGCTTCCACTCAATTAATCGCAGATACACAAGATCCGGCTCACGAATTTCGCGAAGGTTTTAAAACAAACCATGCTACTCAGACTGGTACTACTACATACGGCTTCCTTTTTGAAGCCAGCCAGTTCACATTCAAATCAATCAGATCAGCTCAATATTGTGCCTATTTGAAAAAACAACTAATTCAAAGAGTTCACTCAAAACTATTTCTCGACTTCCATTCGCTGATCATTTAAGATCTTTTATTTCCCACAACGCTAATCATTGTGAACTGAACACTATATCAGTTCATCTCTTTCATTTCAGTTTCTAATTATTCTTTTTGAGCATGAAAAAGTTAATTTACTTTTTGAGTTTTACTGTACTCTCTGTCTCGGCAATAAGCCAGCCAAAGGATACAGTGCTGACTTTTACCCAAGCAAAGGCTAGGCTTATGAAAGCCAACTTGGGTCTTTTGGCATCCTATTACGAAATCGATATCGCCAAAGCAGGCGTCATTCAAGCCAGGGTTTGGAACAACCCCTATTTCGTTTTCAATGGGGATCTCTACTCTATGGAAGCAAATGAATATTTCCATTTTAGAAACCAACACCTCCTTCAGATTGAACAAACCTTCTCCTACGCAGGCAAGCATACCAATACAGTAAAACTTGCGCGTGTAGGAGTGGAGATGGCAGAAAAGCAAATGGAGGACGTATTGCGCAGTCTGCTTTTTGAAATGGGCAATACCTATTGCGATTTGGCAGCACTTCAATCAAAACAATTTTTATATCAGCAAGTCATTCTAAGTTATGACAAATTGATGGAGGCTACACGCAAACAATTAGAGGTTGGAGCCATTTCGCTAACAGAGGCTTTGCGACTTGAGTCGGAATACTTAACGGTGAAAACAGATGCAGTAGCCAACTATAACGAACGTGAAAAAGTATTGTCCGACTTACGAGTCCTACTCCGATACCCACAGGATACTACGTTTTATGTAGAACAGAAAATACCCATCGTTGCCCAGGAATTTGATCCTCTTTCCTTGGCCGAACAAGCAGTAACTCTTCGCCCGGATGTGCAAGCCAAAAAAATGGACAAAAAGTATCAGGAAAGGAATTTAAAATTGCAGAGATCCACGAGTGTGCCGGATATAAAATTCGCTTACCAACCACGTGACAGGGGAAGTAACTATGTCCGTCCTTATCAAGGATTCAATGTCGAATTTAACATTCCCTTATTCGACCGTAATCAGGGTGGCATCAAAGCAGCCGAATTTAATGTTAAGAAATCAGTTTTGGAATTTACTCAAATTGAGAACCAGGTCCGTAATGAAGTAGTAGCTGCTTATAATCGCTACAGAAGTTCAAACTCGGGATTGGCTAATTACAAGCCAGAGTTTCTTGATCAGTTAACCCAATTGATCAAAAGCACAAACGAAAACTTCCAAAAGCGAAACATAAGCTTGCTGCAATTCATCGATCAGCAGCGGATTTTTATCCTGACCAATATTCAACTTATTGAGTTGAAGCAACAATATCTTAACAATGTTAATGAATTGAACTTCAGTGTAGGGCAAACTTTAATCGACTATTAAAAAATTAGATTTTATGAAACAGAATTGTTTGGTCCTTAGTCTCACCGTTCTACTTGCGGCAGGCTGTGGAGAAAAGAGTGAGGTAAAAAAAGAGGCAAAGGTTAATATAGGAAAGATTGCATTTACAAAGCAACAAATGCAGTACACAACGGTTGAAAGCGTTGCAAAGGTACCTGCTATAGATGAAATTGCAGCAGTAGGTGTGGTGAGTTTTGATGAGAACAACGTAGTGCGTGTGTTTCCTATTGTCAGTGGAAGCGTAAGCAAAGTAAATGTATCGTTAGGCGATTATGTAAAGCAAGGTCAGTTGCTTGCCACCATTCTAAGTACCGACATCAGTACCTACCAGCGCAACCACAATATCGCTAAAGCGGATTATGAAGTCGCTGAAGCCAATCTTAACAGAGCTGCTGAATTGTACAAAGCGGGAATGCTTTCCTCAAGGGAATATTCGGAAACCCAAAAGGATTTCAGCAATGCCCTTTCTGAATACAATGAAAAGAAACAGATCCTTGAACTTTATGGGGGATCTTCACGAGACCTTGATGCCTTATTCAGAGTAGTGGCACCACGCTCCGGTTATATTGTAGAGAGAAATATCAATGAAGGGACTCAAATTCGTACAGACAATAACACCAACATTTTCACTATTTCGGACTTACAAACTGTGTGGGTATGGGCCAATGTACACGAAAGTGATATGGCCAAAGTAAAAGAAGGAGATCAGGTAACTGTAAAAACAATCGCCTACCCAGATAAAACCTTTAAAAGTTCTATCAAAAAAATATCAACCATGCTTGATCCTGCCTCGCGTGTGATTAGGATGCGCACGGAACTCAGCAATGAAAATGGTTTGCTCAAACCCGAAATGTTTGCCACGGT
>JAYVBN010000576.1:0-2683 GCA_043750455.1 Bacteroidia bacterium
GTGGGTAAGTCTATCGCGAATGGTTTGTTCTGCTTTCTCGCGAATTGAACAGGTATTTAGAAAAATTACATCAGCCTCGCGGATATCGGAAGTGGTATCAAACCCATCTTTTTGTAAAATAGAAGCTACTATTTCGCTGTCGGAAAAATTCATCTGGCAACCATAGCTTTCGATGTAAAGCTTGCGAGCCTGTCCAGTTTGGTTGTCTTTCGATATATGGATCACCTCACATTTTTCCTCCTCATGTGTGGATAAAACCTCAATATCTGCTATCAAATGAGCCATTTAATAATAATCAAGTCCCAAATTTAACACTTTTAATATTCGCAGGTGACATCTTGTCATGGTATTTGCGATTTTAGCTCAGATATCTCTTGAAAGATGATTTTACGATTGTAGATTTCGCCTAATTGAATCCAAAAAATAAGATGGCAATCATAAAAGAGATAAAGGGAAACACGCCCAAATTTGGAAATAATTGCTTTTTGGCAGACAATGCAGTGGTGGTTGGTGAGGTGGTGATGGGCGATAATTGCACGGTGTGGTTTAACGCAGTAGTTCGCGGAGATGTTAACTCAATCACCATTGGAAATAATTCGAACATCCAAGATGGAGCAGTCATTCATTGCACGTTCCAAAAATCGAAAACCGTGATAGGCAATAACGTTTCGATTGCACACACAGCCGTTGTTCACGGTTGTACCATTGAAGACAATGTGTTGATTGGAATGGGGGCTATTGTAATGGACGATGCCATCATCGGCAAGGGTTCTGTTATTGCAGCCGGGGCTGTTGTTTTGCCAGGTACAAAAATTGGTCCCGGTACTATTTACGCGGGAATGCCCGCTAAATATGTGAAAGACGTTGGCGCTGAAATGACCGCTGTTATCGAACGAACAGCGAAGAATTATCCAATGTATGCTGAGTGGTATAAGTAGGTAGAGTAATAATCTAGTCACTCAAAGTATATCTAAATGACAATGATGTTTTTTCAACCTAAATCACTACATTGAAAACCTTATGCAAATGACAAACAACAAAGGTTTCGATTCACTAACGTTGGCTGATTATAAAAAGAAAATCAACTTAACTGGACAGAACTATCTGGTAGAGGATACGGATGAAAAAAATGACGAGTATATTCATTTCTACTTTATTGGTAAGCATGAAAGCAAGGAAGTTATTTATGATGCGGTGATGTACACCTTAAGGTTGCATCATGAAAGTGAATTGTTTGAGATTGCTGAACATAAAGCCGCTGAACATTTCCCTCACTATAAAAAGATTGCCTATAACGAGGACGAAAACGGGAATCTGAAACCACTTGACGATGAAGAAGAGGAAATTGGTCTTTATATGGCTGAAGTAATTGTGGAACTGCAGGACGAGGGTGAGGTGAGGGTGAAAGAGCATATTGATGTGGATACCCACCTTGATCTTGGCATTGGATTGAATATTGGATTGAACATAGAAAAGATTACTCCCAAAATCATCGAAAAATTCATTTTTGATTTCAACGAAGGTTCACTTCAACTAGACGATACTTTGTATTCGTTTGAAACGCATCAGGAGGAAGCCGATTGAATTCCAGATTCAAAATTCAAAGTTGACCGATTTTGAATTTTTTAATTTTGAATGGTTTATCTGTTTATATTTGCCGCCCTAAACAGATTTGTAATGAAAAATATTTCCCTCATTCTCAATGCAGTACTTTTAGTGGCTGTAGGCATTTTGTTTTATCTGCATTTTGCCGGTGGAGCAGCTTCATCAACCGCTAGCGAAGTAGTTTCTCCTGGCGAACTAAAAATGGCCTATATTAATTCTGACTCGGTATTGAAGTACTACGATTATTTTAAAGTGAACCGTGATAAACTTGAGGCAAAGGGCAAAAAATTAGATCAGGAATTGCGTGGCAGAGCCCAGGGTCTTCAAAATGACTATCAAGCTTACCAGCAGAATGTTGGCAATCTTACCATTGGCCAGGCAAAAGCGATAGAGGAAGACCTTACGAAAAAGCAACAGAATCTTCGAATGTATCAGGAGACCTTATCGCAAGAACTTTCAGCTGAGGAAGGTAAAATGAATGTTGATCTTTATGGTAAGATTACAACCTTTCTAAAGAAATATGGCGAAGAAAAAGGTATTCAGTTGGTACTGAAATTTGATCCAACAAGCGATGTACTTTATGGAGGGTCTAGTCTTGATATAACGCAAGATGTTATCGTAGGACTTAACGAAGCGTACAAAACTGACCAGGCATTACCATCGGCTGCTAAGGATAGCACTTCAGTAAAGAAAAAATAGGATAAACATTTTACTTCATTGGAAAGCCGGACTATAAAATAGCCGGCTTTTTCTTTTGTGCCCAATTAGTATTAATTTTCTCGCGCAATGAAATCCATTTTTACTGTATTGAATGTAAAACCAGAGGAGCGATTGCCAGTAAGTTTGATGCTGGCCACAGGGTTCTTTATGGGGATTTTTATTGCAACCTATCAAGTAACAGCTGAATCATTATTTTTAAATCAGATCAGTGATCAGTTAAATAAAGCCTTTTTAGTTTCTGGAGTTTTAGGTATAGTCTCTACACTCATTTTTTCAGCCGCGCAAAATCGATTCAAATTCACTAGCCTGGCCACGGCTTCTATTCTTCTTGTTGTTTTTTTCTCCAGCACTATTTACA
>JAYVBN010000577.1:0-2177 GCA_043750455.1 Bacteroidia bacterium
AGAGGCTCTTCAAGTTCACTTTTATCTGTGTTAGCCTGAATAGGAACAACGACAGAGGTTACATTCTCTGGGTTTATATGACCAAATACAAAAGAAAACAGCTGCATCAGGTAATACATTTGATTTGCGCTTTAAAGAATTAAAAATGTTTAAAGAGAAATTTGGGACAACATTTGTAAGTAGAACCAATAAAGAATACTCAACGCTTTATCTGTCTCTTCCTGCTGTCGACTTACTCTTATTGTTCAGGACAGAATCTTAAGTCCTTTAATAATGGCGCATTAAAATTATACTATGAAGAATATGGTAAAGGACCGACACTTTACATTTTGTCAGGTGGACCAGGAGAAGCCCCAGAACATCCATATCGACAGATAAAATCAATCAAGCCAAAATCAGGAGATAAAAAAATAGTAGTATATCCTAACTCAGGAGCAACCTACCATGCACAGAGCAAAACGTGGTCGGGTCTTTCGGATTCATCCACGTGTGAACTGATGGTAAAAGAATGGTTGGATTTGGGCGCTGATCTTATTGGTGGTTGTTGTGGAATTGGCTCGCAGCAAATTAAAGTAATGGGGAAAATTATTTATCAATAGGTTGGCGTTTGAATTGTTACTAGCTGAGATGGTCTGAGGCTTAGTTCTCTTAAATTCTCTAAAACACACAAAAAAAATTATCTAATATTCGTAAAAGAATGGCAAGACATGGTAAGCAAATCAAAATAACATCGTATAGCAATGGGAAATAAAAGGAAATTATCCTCCGAACACCCTGCCTTATCGGCAGGCAGGCGTCAAGAACTACTCCTGTCATTAAGAGCCCGCTTCGAGAAAAATATGAACCGCCATAAAGGTATTGATTGGTCTAAAGTAGAAGCAAAGCTGAGCGTTAATGCTGAAAAACTGTGGTCTCTCAATCAAATGGAAGCAACGGGCGGTGAACCGGATATTGTTGGACATGAAAAAAAAACGGGCGAATACATTTTTTATGATTGTTCTGCGGAAAGCCCTAAGGGTCGTAGAAGTATTTGTTATGATCATGAGGCACTGGAGTCAAGGAAAGAAAATAAACCGGAGAATAGTGCTATTGAAATGGCCGCTGACATGGGCATAGAAATTTTAACCGAAGAACAATATAAGGAGCTACAGAAGGTTGGAAAGTTCGATACGAAAACATCAAGTTGGATAAAAACACCGGCTGATATTAGAAAACTCGGTGGTGCCATCTTTGCCGATTGGCGCTATGGTCATGTCTTCGTGTATCACAACGGAGCAGAATCTTACTATGCCGCCAGGGGATTCCGTGGCTCTCTAAGGGTCTGATAAAATACATACTACTATGACAAAGAGTGAAGTGAATCCCAAGGTTAATTTCTACTTCAGTAAAGCCAAAAAGTGGCAGGAAGAATTGGTGCAATTGAGAGCCATCGTGCTTGGGTGTGGACTAACTGAAGAACTGAAGTGGGGTGTTCCTTCCTATTCCTTTAAGAAACATAATACCGTTTTGATACATGTATTTAAAGAATACTGCGCACTCTTGTTTTTCCAAGGAGCGTTGTTAAATGATGCGCATGGTATTCTTGTCCAACAAACGGAGAATGTGCAGGCTGCTCGCCAAATGCGATTCACCAGTAGTGGACAAATAGTGAAGATGAAAACTACCATCAAAAGCTATATTAAAGAAGCGATGGAAAAAGCAGGTTTAAAAGTTGAATTGAAAAAGACAACTGAATTCAAAATGCCAGCAGAATTTCAAAATGTGTCAGATGAAAACCCTATCTTCAAAACAGCTTTTGAAGCCTTGACACCAGGACGACAAAGAGCCTATCTACTTTATTTCTCTGCAGCCAAACAATCCAAAACCCGGGAATCAAGGATTGAAAAATGCTTTAAGCGAATTCTCAACGGAAAGGGATTAAGTGATTAGTAAATACCCGGCTCGCAGGAAGAAAAGAGAAAGACTCTATTCAGAATTTAAATTACCTTAGTTTAAAAAAATAGAAAGTATGAAATTTCTATCTCTTGAGCCATTTATTCCATCCGGAAGCAATTTTGAAAATTCGAAACAACTATTTAAGGAACTAGGCTTCACAATCAATTGGGATGGGGGAGACTATGTTGGGTTTGAAAGAGACGGATGTAAATTTATTTTGCAGAACTACAGCAATGAAGAAT
>JAYVBN010000578.1:0-9691 GCA_043750455.1 Bacteroidia bacterium
AATCTGGTTTACAAATTTTCCCTTCCTGTCAACAGTGGGAACTTCATTGCCAAGTTCATCTTGTAGAGTAAGAGCTGGAATGCCATTTTGTTTTGCGGCACGAAAGTCATCAGCACCGAATGTAGGAGAGATGTGAACTACACCTGTACCGTCTTCTGTGGTAACAAAATCACCGGCTATGACCTGAAAAGCGTTGTCAACATCCGTCAATGGTTGAAGATAAGGCATTAACTGCTCGTAGCGAATGCCGACTAATTGTTTTCCGGATAACTCTTGAACGATTTCAAATGGAATTGCTTTATCTCCCGGCTTATAATCTGCCAGCTTTAAATCCTTGTTCTTTTCAGAAAAATATTTAGAAACTAAATCCTTTGCCAAAACAACGCTGACAGGTTTGAATGTGTAAGGATTAAATGAATTAATTTGAACATAACTTATTTTATCACCAACAGCCAACGCGGTGTTTGACGGAAGTGTCCATGGCGTTGTCGTCCATGCTAAAATAAAAACGTCTGCACCTGTTCCCTTAAATAAAAATTCTGACTTCGCATCTTTCTTGACCTTAAACTGCGCCACCACAGAAGTGTCTTTCACATCTTTGTAACAGCCTGGCAAGTTCAATTCATGCGAGCTAAGTCCCGTTCCTGCTGCAGGTGAATAAGGTTGAATGCTATAGCCCTTGTATAAAAGTTTTTTGTCATATAGTTGTCGCAGTATCCACCACAGTGATTCGATGTATTCTTTTTCGTAGGTGATGTATGGTTTCTCCAGGTCAACCCAGTAGCCCATTTTTACCGTGAGGTCATCCCACTGGTCTTTGTACATCATCACTGTTTCGCGGCACTTCTTGTTGTAGTCCTCTATCGAAATGCTTTTGCCTATATCATCTTTGGTGATACCGAGTTGCTTCTCTACCTGCAGTTCCACCGGCAGGCCGTGTGTATCCCAACCGCCTTTGCGTTTAACCTGAAATCCTTCCAGGGTTTTGTATCGGCAAAAAATATCTTTCACCGTGCGTGCCATCACGTGGTGAATGCCAGGTGTGCCATTAGCTGAAGGCGGGCCTTCATAAAATGTAAACGATGGGCTGCCTTCACGCAATGAAACAGATTGCTCAAAAATCTTTTCATCCTTCCAAAACTCCAACACTTCATCTGCGAGCTTCGCGTAGTTAAGCTCCTTGTGTTCCCTGTACTTCTCCGACATCTTTTATTTACTTATAAATCAATTTTCTCAATTTCTACACCCTCGGTCTGTGTTCTCACAGACCGAAATGCCAAAATCCATACTACTCCGCAGCCCCTGCCCTATCGTGGATTCTGATTTTATTCAAATCAATTTCTTCGTCTTCGTGCTCGCTATAAAAACCCGGGTCAAAGTCATCGATCAGTAAATGCTCTGCTTTCTTTCCTTTCTTTGGTTTATCAAACGTCATGATCAATGCCGGCAATAAAATAAGATTGGTGAACATCGAAATAATTAATGTGGTCGATGTAAGTAATCCCAGTGCAACCGTTCCCCCAAAATCAGAAAAAGCGAAGATGATAAACCCAGCAAATAAAACAATAGATGTATAGATAATGCTCTTGCCTGTCTCTAAAATACTTTCGCTCACTGACCTTGACACAAAAAATCCGGATGACAGCAACTCCTGTCTGTATTTGGCAAGAAAGCGAATTGAGTTATCTACGGAAATCCCAAATGTAATGCTGAAGATCAATGCAGTACTTGCTTTTAATGGAATATTAAAATAGCCCATCAAGCCTGCTGTAATCATCAACGCAATGAGGTTAGGTATAAGCGAGATAATAATCATCCTGGCATTGGCGAATAGCAGAGCCATGGAAAGAGTAATCAGAATACACGCAAGTATCAAACTTTCGGTAAGGTTCTCGATAAGAAATTTATTCCCTTTGATAAATATTTTTGAAGACCCTGTAACCGTCACACTAACAGAATCGCTTTTCGCTTTCAATATCTTCTTAAGATCCACTACCAGATTCTGTGCCTTAGGTTCTATTACGTTATGAACGAGCGAATCCATTTTGATAGAACCAATGTCCGCCATTTGTAAAGAGATACGCATTTTACTGAAAGATGAATCAACAAAAGCTTTGAACAAACCGCTGTTGTCTGTCTGGCCCTTCAAGTAATCTAACACGTACTTCGCTTCAATGTCAGAAGTTGGCAATCCATACCAATCTGGATTATTATTGTAATAACCCTGTCTTGATGCCTTTATAAAACTAAGAATAGAAACCGGGCGAGAGGTAACAGTAATTGAATCAAGGGAAGATTCGAAACTATCAATCGCTCTGGCTATTTTTAAATTTTGTAGTGGGCGTTTTCTTTTAGTTTGAAGGTCCACTTCTATTTCAAGGGGCATTATTCCGGTAAAATTTTCCTCCACAAATTTTAAATCTTTCTTTACCTGGCTTTCTTCGGGAATATCATCCACCATAAAAGAAACAGAATACAATTTCGTCATACCAATAATGGCAAATGCGGTAATGGCAAGTGTGACGAGATAAATTGCAATGCGATGACGATGTACCAGTAAGTCAACAAGCTTAACGAAGCCTCCCAGAATCTTAAAATTGAGGTGACGCAAATGTTTTGGTGTCGGCTCCGGCATCCACGATAAAATGCTGGGGATCATCACAAGGCTCACAACAAACAAGCCGATGATATTGATACCCGCAACAATACCAAACTCGCGCAGGATAGTAATATCTGTATAGAGTAACGTCAGAAATCCAATAGCCACCGTAAGATTAGTAAGAAAAGTAGCCAGACCCATTTTTTGTACCACCACCTCAATGGCTTCCACTTTATTTCTGCACCTGACAAACTCAACATGATATTTGTTAAGCAAGTAGATGGCATTGGTGATTCCAATAGTAACAATCACCGGTGGGATTAATCCACTTAGCAAACTGATTTTGAAACCAAGGAGTGCAATAGTACCTATCGTCCAGATCACCACTACACCAATCATAATCATCGAAAAAATTACCGCCCTTACTGAACGGAAAAATATGAGCATGATAAGGCCTGTTACGATCGCAGAGAGATATAAAAAAAAGGACAGCTCCTTGCGCACCTGATAGGCCATCACCGATCGCACAAAAGGCAACCCAGCGTAGTGAAGTTGTATGCCCGTTTGCTCCGTAAAATTTGTTCCGTACTTCACAAGGGCGTTCGTGATATCAATTCGTTTCGCTGAATTCGCATATTCTTTTTCCATCGGAGCAAGAACAAGTGTCGCTCCGTTACTAACATTTAGCAGTTGACCCATGTAAAACTTTTGGCCAAGCGCCACACCAAGTAAACTATCCAACTGTTGCTGTGAACTTATATTCTCTGGAAAAAGATTGGTGAGATAAAACTTAGTCTGAACAGTATCTTTTTGAATAATTTTTAAGAGTGGCAGCGAAAGAATCTCCCCAACCCCTTCAATATTCTTTAGTTCATCGCTAAACGTTCTGAACTTTTGAAAATTCTCAAGCTGAAATAAGGCACTGTCTTTAACACCGATGGCCATCATGTTGCCATCTTCTCCAAATTGCTTTTTGAAGTTGTTGAAAAAAATCATCTCGGGATCATCGAGCGGAACAGTTCGGGTAAACTCATAGCTCATCTCCACCTTCATGGCAAAGTAGCCCATCACCACGGTGATAAGGCCTATCACCACAATCATGGGTAGTTTGAACTTAATGATAAACTGAGCAACCTTTGACCACATATCTTTTGTCAAAAAATCAGACGGCAAAGCTAAGGATTTTTGCGGTTTTTGATGGGGTTAATTTTATAGCAAAACGGCATTTTTGAGATGATTCTGAGGGATTTACATAAACCTCACATCAACGAAATCCCTTTGATCTTTCGATACAAGGAAAGGGCATGTCGATCGGTTAGTCCGGAAATAAAATCAATGATGTTGCGCAACATGAAATAAACATTTTGTGGTTGTGCTTTTATGTTCAGTTGCACTTCCTGTGGCAAGAGCAATTGCAGGTTCTGATATTTTCTTGACTTCGCGTTTTGCAAAAGGTAATGACCTGCTTTTGTAAACTCCTCTAATAATCCAGGTAGCACTTCATGACCGGCAGCTTCAATCTCCACTACTTGTCGCGCTTGATAAATCTTTGCTCTGGAAACTTTGATAATTTCTTCGAGTGCACTTTTAGAAGGACAATGATCGGCCAGAGCCAGATCAAATTTTCCGCTAAGGACTTCCATTTCCTTTTCCAAAAAAAGAGAAGAGCATTCATCCATAAGATCACCTATCGCCAGTGCCCTTAAGTACCCAATCTTTTCTTGTTGACTGCCAAGCTGCTCAAGCTTACCGAGTTTGGATTTATTTTTCGTGATCACTCCTTCAAACAAAATTCTTGCCTCTTCATATCCAACCAGGCCCAAACTGCAACCATCTTCCAGATCGATGATGCTGTAACAAATGTCATCAGCCGCCTCTACTAAAAATGCGAGTGGATGACGAAGAGAAGTTTCTGACTTCTCATTTAGTCCTAATTGATTGGCAACTTCAGAGAATATTTCTTTTTCCGTTTGAAAGAAGCCAAACTTCTTTTGACTGCGTTTAGATTTATCGCGTTGCGGAAATAATGCCGGACATGGATATTTTGTAAAAGCACCCAGTGTGGCAAAGGTTAACTTTAATCCATATTGATTTTTGGTTAGAAGACGAAAGCCCTGTGCATTGCCTTCAAATTTGATCAAGTCATTCCATTCTGCTTCATTTACTTTTTCTTTGAGGGATTGGCCTTGTGGGTGATGTACAAAAAAATCAGAGATAGCATCTTCCCCAGCATGACCGAAGGGGGGATTGCCAATGTCGTGTGCCAGTGATGCCGCTGCTACAATAGCACCGAAATCAAAAAGTGAAAAATTTTTATTGAGTTCAGTATGTCTTTGCAAAATAACTTCACCCACCCGCTTGCCAAGTGAACGGCCTACGCTAGATACTTCAAGACTATGTGTAAGTCGGGTGTGCACAAAATCAAGCTCTGGCAGTGGATGAACCTGAGTCTTGTCTTGCAGCTTGCGAAACGGATGCGAGAAAATGATGCGGTCATAGTCTTGCTCAAATGCACTACGAGATTGCTCGTGCGTTGATTGTTTTTGCCCGGTACGTTGCGATGAGAGAAGTTGAGGCCAGTTCATTTTACCAACCTTAATCCTTCAATGAAGGAAAAATCCTTTTTATTGAGCGTGTATAGAAAATGTTCACCTTGTAATGCTGTTGCTGCAACTAAAGCATCCTGAATGCTTAATCGATGGCTAAGAGAAAATTTCTCAATTAAATTACGGTGAATGGAATCAATGGCAGGATCTATCTCGATTAAAATGAAATTTCTCAGGCCTCTTATTAATGCTTTTTGATGAGTTTTGTTCCAAGAACCAAAAATTACTTCCGAAAAAGTGACTGAACTGATGCAAAGCCTCTCCATTCCAAGCTGAACCAGTCGATCTTCAACGGCTTTATTTGCCCTGTCAAGAAATTCAATAAGGACGTCTGAATCACAAACTACCATTCCCTTTTCTTCCATGACAAGTTTCTCAAATGCTGCTTGCTTATCAACTGTCCTTTTGCAATCCCTGCAAATGACCGAAAATCTTCCTCAGATTTGAACTTGCTTTTGGGAAGTTGCTGGGGCAATTTCTGATTTTTAGAATCCACCTCAACACCAACTCGATCAAGAAACTCTTCGATGAACTTAGAATCCCTCTTGTTTTTTATATGAATGACCAGCGTTTTCATACTCAAAGCTATCAATTTATCATCACTCTTTCAACACCAGGTCTATGCACATCACTGCCGCTAAAATCAACTCACGCAACGGATGATCAGCAGGAATTTCGGAGCTGATTTGCAAAATGTAATTGTCGGCTGATGTAAACAATTCCTTTCCAAGTCCGCTCCATTTTTTTGTTACAGTCGCAAATTCTTTTCCATCGTGAGAGACAAACTTAAAATCCCAGCTCGTCCATTTTCCCTTTAACATACAAAGAGAACGACCATTTTGATCAAGTACCTCAAACTTGCCACCAATGGAAAAAAAGTGCTGTTTAAATTTTCCGATCATTATATCCCGCTCTCCTAATACTTCCACCTCCGAAAGAAAAAACGACACACCCCTTCTAACCGTAAGAAGCTTTTGGCCTGTTGGAGTTTTTATCTCCATATTGAATGGGGTTATTCTTTTATAATCCGTAAAGCGAAACATCTTTGTAAAGAACCCCAGATTTTCTTCGCGGCATTCCAACACAATCTGTTTCGTATCCGGATCAAAAACATCAAAACTGCTGGCCGCCTTGAAAATTTTCACATGTTCTTTTACAAAAAAGAGGTTTTTACTTAGGACACTGTTCATGACTTATTTGATTTTAGTAATCTGAAGTGGATCTTGTCTTAGAATTTTTGCAAGCACAGTATACAAATGCGGCAGCTCTCTGACAAATATCTCCGATCTTTCAAAAAAATTCTCAACTGCTACCGCAAAAAATTCTTCAATACTTCCAAATGCATAGCGCCTGAAGAAATGCTGTTCGTTTGTGTGAAGCTCTCCCATCTCTGCGGCCGCTAGCCGTTCAAACTCCTCAATCCATACCTCGTCTAAAACTTCATATTGATGATGCATTAATTTATGTTCCAGCCAAAGTGCGTGGGCGAACTCGTGCAACAGCAAATTAAGTCCATCATCAGGGCGATCTAATCCCTCCACGACACCGCGCCAACTGAATACAATAATCTTTAGACCAGGATTAACTTCGCCCTTATGTCGTTTGTGTGTATACTTTGAATTATAATAATCAGGGTACACAATGATTTTTTCAAAATAGGTTAGGCTCTCCCGGGGTAAACCGAAAACAAGTTGACTAGCTCCACAACAAATAATCGCCTTCATGGTTCTTGTTAGGTTCACATCGTTTCGGGGAATAAATTCGAAATACTCGTAGTGATCTCGCACCAATCGAAGAAACTTTAACTTTCTAGACCAGGGCAATTTAGTATAGTAGCCGTATTTGTGATTTAGAAACCGATGAAAGACCGGCCCATGAAAAAGTCTGAACCAGATTTCTTCATACAATCCATAGAAAAAACTGAATACCGGGACGGATGATAATTTCAACTGTTCTTATTTGATAGCCACAGATTCACAGATTGAGTATTTTCTGTGAATCTGTGGCTATTATTTATTTTAAATCGAGCGAAGGAGATTTTTCATAGAGCACTCTCTTTCCAGTACGGTCTTGATCTCGCTACTCTTCACACGATCTTGTTTCATGGTATCGCGATAACGAATTGTAACCGTGTCGTCCTGTAAAGTTTGATGATCGATGGTCACACAAAAGGGTGTTCCAATGGCATCTTGCCTGCGATACCGTTTTCCGATGGCATCCTTCTCCTCATAAAAACAACGGAAATCAAATTTGATGTCGCTCATAATCTCAGATGCCTTTTCAGGAAGTCCGTCTTTTTTCATCAACGGAAGGATGGCAACTTTATGAGGTGCAAGTGCAGGTGGAATACGCAACACAACGCGTTCACTTCCATCTTCTAGCTTTTCTTCCACATAAGAAGTGGCTAGCACAGACAAAAACATACGATCTAACCCAACAGATGTTTCCACTACATATGGAATGTAATTCTGATTATCTTCGGGATCGAAGTATTGAAGTTTTTTACCCGAAAACTTCTCGTGATTTTTTAAATCGAAGTCAGTGCGCGAATGGATGCCTTCCAACTCCTTGAAGCCCATAGGGAAGTTGAATTGAATATCACATGCAGCATTTGCATAGTGTGCCAAATTCAAGTGATCGTGAAAACGGTAATTTTCTTTTCCAAGGCCAAGCGCCTGATGCCATTTCATTCTCTTTTCTTTCCAGAACTCATACCACTTCATCTCTTCGCCCGGCTTGATAAAAAATTGCATCTCCATTTGTTCAAACTCCCGCATACGGAAGATGAACTGGCGCGCTACAATCTCATTGCGGAATGCCTTGCCTATCTGTGCAATCCCGAAAGGTATTTTCATTCGACCGGTTTTCTGCACATTCAAGAAGTTTACAAAAATTCCTTGTGCTGTTTCAGGTCGCAAGTAAATTTTGTTGGTGTCTTCTGCCAATGATCCCATTTCAGTAGAAAACATCAGATTGAATTGGCGTACGTCTGTCCAATTGCGTGTACCGGAAATCGGATCTGCAATTTCTAAATCATCAATGAGTTGCTTCATGGCAGCCATATTGCTACTGCCCATCGCTTCTTTCATTCGCTTGTTTGTCTCCTCAATCTTGATTTGATACTCTACCACACGAGGATTTGTTTTCACAAACATTTCTTTATCAAAAGTTTCACCGAAGCGTTTGGCCGCCTTCTCTACTTCTTTTTCAATCTTCTCTTCTATTTTTGAAATGGCATCCTCAATCAGCACATCGGCACGGTATCTTTTTTTCGAATCTTTATTATCCAGCATAGGATCACTAAAAGCATCCACGTGGCCGGATGCTTTCCAGGTAGTAGGATGCATAAAGATGGCAGCATCAATCCCCACGATATTATCGTGTAGCTGCGTCATAAATCGCCACCAATATTCTTTGATATTATTTTTTAGTTCTGCTCCGTTCTGCCCGTAGTCATACACAGCGCTAAGGCCGTCATAAATTTCACTGGACTGAAAAACAAACCCATACTCCTTGGCATGGGCTATCACTTTCTTTAAAAGGTTATCGTCTTGGTTTGCCATAAGGGGCAAAAGTAATTTGAAAATCTGAGGATTTGAAAATTAAGATTACTATATCAAAGCATCCCTGCTAAATGAAAATTCAGTTAGCCCTTATGGTTTGGGAGAAGGATTGCAAACGTAGAGCCACTACCGGGCTCGGAGGTCATTTCAATGGTACCTCCCATTCTTGTCAGGGTCTCCATCACAATGTATAATCCCAGACCTGATCCAGTTGAGTTTTCAGAAGCACGATAAAACATATCGAAAATTTTATTTTGATGCTCCTTCGCAATGCCAAGGCCGTTATCCGTTACCTGTATCCTTGTTTCATTATCCGTGCTAAAAGCTTCTATTTTGATAAAAGGATTTTTCTTCGTGAAGTCGGCATAGCGAATTGAATTGGAGATAAGGTTCGTCAGAATAACTTTTAGTCGGTTCGCATCAGCCATTATTTGGAGCTCCGGTGAAACAAGAATCTCTATTTTAATATGTACGGCATGTTCAGAAAATCTCAAACTATCCATCACATCGGTGATTAAGGTTAGCAGGTTCACATTATCAATTTGTACCCTCAATCTTGAATTGCGGGAATAATTTATGATCTCTTTTATGAAACTATCCAAATGAGCTACCCTGCCCTCCATCATTTCAAGGTGAAGCTTTAATTCTTCCGGCTTGACCGTCAGCTTAGAGATGTTGATCAGCCCCAAAAGTGAACTGAGCGGAGCCCGCAAATCATGCGAGGCACTGTAAACAAATCGGTCGAGCTCAGAATTTGTCTTCGTCAAGAGCTCATTGTTCTTACTCAATTCCTCTTCCGCCCTATAATTGATATCAAGTAAAAAGAAAAGGAGGGTAGCTGTAGTGATAAGCGATACGATGAAGTTGGTTATGAAGGCAATGGTAACATAAGATTCTGGTACATCCGCGTGGGGCATTAATGG
>JAYVBN010000579.1:0-4794 GCA_043750455.1 Bacteroidia bacterium
AATAGCGTTGAGGCCGCAAAGCCAGATATTTTGTTGTTTGTCTTCGAAGAGGAAACTGACAAACGTATGAAGCGTGTCTAACAAATTAGTTTGACTCCACGCTTTACCCGTTGCTGAAAAAGTTTTGACTTCGTCATTATACGTTGATGCCACCAGTGTTATTCCATCTTTAGTGACGGTGAAAGAACGAATGGGATCCTCAGAAATTACAGTAGCCTTTTCATCTGTTACCTCGTAAAGGCCACTTGGCCCTGCCGCCAGAAGTTTCCCATCCAGATTCCATAATTGGGTTACCTTTCCTTCAATCCCCTTCACCTTTTGATAGACATAACTAACAGAGCGCAAAACTTTGAGGGTCCTTCTCTCACGCTTCAAAACTTCAGTGGCCGCTGCTGGGCTAGTGGATGAATTTGATGTTATTGATTGGCTCGGTAAAGTCTTATCCGTGCTTTCATTTTTCTTTTTTTCCTTTTTCAGAAATCCAAATAAGCCTCTTTTAGCACGTAGCCTTTCTTCGGGCATAGTTTGCTCAACCAGTACTTGTGTCGCTTGTGTGTGTGTTGCTCCTTTACTTTTCTGAGTTACATAATAGACTTCATCGTCATATACCTCTTGCTGCGTAAGTATGAAAAGCCCTACTGAGCTACCTGCATAAAGTTTTCCATTAATGGATTGCACAGTCAGGAGTTTACCACTTAGGCCTTTGTAATGAGAGAAGGAACGGAACGGAATATTTGTGGCTATACGAGTATAGCCATAACTATGCGCTACCCAAATGCCCTGACGCTTATCACAAAGCAGAGCGAATACCTCATTATCTGGAAGCCCCGTGTCATAGTCAATAATTTCTTCTGTAACGTCTGTATTCAGATTGATAAACATCACTCCTCCCCTTAGGGTACCGATTGCTATCACTTGCTCGTTTATCCAAACTCCAGCCGACACCACGTGACTGTTTAAATACGCCTGATCTTTTATTTTGATCTCGGACAATCCTTTATCACCTGTATATTGGAAGAGCCGGTTTGAGGCTGTCCCGATAAGATAGTTTTCTGTGATGCCAAGTCTTTCGATAAATAGAATTTGTTTATCGGCTATTGGGAGAGTTGACGGGACAAATTTTTTGTTCTCTAAAACAAACAATCCACTGTCAATCGTGGCGATATATACCTTACTCATGAGCTCAAATATTCCGGATAGCTCGATGCCATCGGGTGCATTAATCACGGTTGCGTTACCTGGGCTGGTTGCTGATACAATGAATAGGTGACTATCATTAATTAAATACACGGAATCCTTCAGCGCAAGGCTGGCAAAAATATTTTTAGCCTGAACCTCTTGGGACAAGACTTGATAAGCCCATCCTTTTTTCGGATCCTCAATCACCTGACCATATCCGGCAAGTCCACCCACTACAATGCTGCTCTTTGTCTTCGCCAGCGTGTAGGCAACGCCCGGTGTGCGTATGAGGCGCCATCTTCTTCCATCAAATTCTTCCACACCTTCCTTACCTGCCATGTAAATGATGCCCCGCTCGTCCTGTTCCAGATCAAAACTTAAATAATCTGATCTTTCCTGTGCAGGGCTAAAATGGGAGAGCGAATAATTGCCGTTTTGAGCTATTGAATTCGAAACCGAAAACAGAAATATTAAAATGAAACCGAGTTTCATAAATCTATATTAGAGAATTCAAGTTATAAAAATTATACCTATAGTTTGTCTCAATTAACCGTAGGATTTTGAATTAAAAAGAAAAGGCGAGAGATTTTGTCACTCGCCTTTTTACAAATATTTAGAAAAAAACTATCTCGCTACAAAAATAAAATCACTGCCCGGTGCATTGTCGCCAAACTCTCCAAGACGTGGGGGAATTTTCAATCGCTCCACAAATGTAAATAGTTCAGGCAAGGTCAGCATTCCATCTTTGCCACCGTGTGAACGCAGCGCTTCGATAAAACTCTTTGCAAAGGGTGAATGTTTACCCGGGATTCCATCGGATACATACGTCTTGCCACCAGAGGTAAGAAATCTTCTTGTCTTGTAGGTAAGTTTGCGCGTAAGGAACTCCGCCTGATTCTGTTCCTTGTACACTTCTTCTTCTCCTCCGCGGGAAGAAGCCAGCGCCTGATCAAATGTTCCACCAAAGCATACATCCATGCCTAAAAATATATGCTCGGCAGGAATGTTGTTGATGATGGAACGGAGACGATTGTGCGACAGATAGGTAGTCTTTCCCTCATCGTTTAACAACGATTCCTTTGTTACCACAAAACCCTCACCGAAGGTCTGGTCATATGTACCATGGCCTGCAAAGAAAATAAACAACTGATCGAGCGGTTGATACTTTTTCTCCGCATAGGCGCGCAGTTTTTTCAAAATTTCAGACTGCGAAGCATTTTCCAGCATATCCACATTAAATCCATATGTTTTTTTCAACTCTTCGGCTATGGTGCGAGAGTCAAATACCGGGTTGACCAAGTCATTCCAATTGTCATATTGATCAGTTGCAAATATCAATGCGTAATCTGTTCGGTTAAGTTTGGATGCATCCGCAAGTGTAGTGCTACCCACCACTACCTTTTTATATGAAATCGTCTTTACACCATCTGTGTTTTCTGCAACTATCTCTAACAGATTTTCTCCATCCATAAGTGTTAGGTTACGCTCAATGGTGGCACGCATTTTTTCGTCCTCTTTTGGCAAGATGGTTTGTGTTCCGCGAGAAGCGGCCAGAAGTGTTTCTTTTATTGAAATCACAACTGACTTAATAGGTGTTGCCGACTCAAATTTAATAGCGTATCTGCTTTCCTGCACATAATTTGTCTCGGGCACTGGAGTGATCCAATTGATGACGGGTACAGTGGAGTTGATCACCTTTGCGGGATCGGTGTAATCCACTTCAAACTCATTGGTTCGAGTCGTTACGCTCTGAGCAACTCCGCCTAGGGAAACCATCATTAAAGCCAGCGCAACTAATTCAATTTTTGTTTTCATATGCTTCACGTAATCTGGTTATTTCTTAATCAAAACTTTTCCACTCAATACTTCGCTATTGCCATCGGCAGCCACTGACAAACGATAGATATACATTCCATTGGCCTCCACCTCTTGCGGAGTCCAGTCGGCCTGATAAAAGCCGGACGTAAATTGTCCTTTTATAAGAGTGGCCAATTTCCGTCCCAACGGGTCGAACATATCCAACTGCACCTCAAATGTTCCTTTGCGTTCGGGTAACGAAAAAGGAATATACGTTTGGCCGGAAGATGGGTTCGGATAGGCGTTACCTAGCAGTACCCGATTCGGGTTCATTCGCTCTTTAGCACTAGTTCCATAATATACTTTGAACTTCGATGACCGCTGAGGATCGAACGTGTATGTGTTTACCTCGCGCATATTCACCGGCTGTTGAAGTGATTCATCAAAAAGATAAAGGTCGGTGGTTAACTGCGAAGCATTCCACTCCAAAGTGGCCATTCCAACTTGATTGGTCTCCACTTCAAAATCCCATACATACTCCGCTTGGACCTGCACAACATCGCGCGCAAACTTTTTTGCAAAATAGTTGATTGCCCTTTTTAAAATACAGTATCATGTGCAGGTGGTTGGGCATGATGACATAGCCAAGTGTGGCCGCCATGTATTTTGCGTTTAAGAAATTCATACTATCGCTTACGATCTGTTTACAGGAATCCATTTCCAACAGATGATACCATTTGTAACAGGTAGTTGTTACGAAGAAACAATCCTCTTCCAGAAATTGATTCCTGCCACGAAGTCCCATGAAGTGAAGGTAATAAAATTTGAAATCGTTCAGGGAAGCGTCAGGTCGGAAGACCTGACGGCACAGTAGACCTGACGGCACCCCAGTCAGCGCAATGAATCAATCACTAAATATCCATGAAGTGCTTTTTGAATAGCGGGGCAAAGAAGGGTTCACAAAACGCGGGGGTGTCACCCGTATAATCAATAATCTCGGCATCCTTCAATGCAGTTTCTATTCGTTTGATGTTAGGGGCTGTTCCTAAATCATAATCTTTCGTTACCCGGCTTGAGGTCATTTTTGTTTCCCCAACAACAAGGGCTTTTATGTAGTTTACCTGATATTTTGTTAACCGATCTGTTTGGCTTCTAAAGAACAAAAGCTGATCGTTGATTACCTGGGCATAGGCATCGTCAACATCTTCCGCTTTTACTGTTTTGGTTGTAAAGTCCCAGGTTGTTCGGGAAAGTAATTGAACATAATAGGAATGTGCCTCTGCCAGCACAACGATTTTCTTAGCGACATCCATGCTGATGGCTAAACCTGAATCATGAAAAGTCTGTTTTATGAAAGTCACCCACTCATCGGCTGATATTTTATCCAGAAAAATAGTTTCACCAAATCGGTAAAACGGCTGGCCATTTGCATTAAACAACAGATTCATTAAGTGCCGCTTGCTTCCATAGAGACAATAGCAAACATTGGTATGTTTTTGCCAAACCGAACGAAGCAATTCAAGTAGCTCTTTCCCTCCTTGTATCTCGTTTAGTTTTTGAAATTCATCCACACAAACAACAACCGGAAGCCCCTTTTTCTTTGCCATTTTATTGGGGATATCCAAAATCATGGAGAAGTCCTTAAAGTTTTTTGGCAGCGAGACCCCAATCTTCATTTCACCGGCCTCACTCGCAGAGAAGGAGAGGAATGAAGACATTCCTCCAACATAATCGCCAATCTGATCGAGTGCTTGCGATACTTTTGAACCCGTGGCACGCAAACAAGCTTTTAAATATTGCTGAAAAAAGTCATCCACA
>JAYVBN010000580.1:0-14498 GCA_043750455.1 Bacteroidia bacterium
TGCTTTTTGAGTTCAGAAAATTTCACTACCTGATTACCGCTTTTCTATTGATCCTGATTTATTCGGGTATGCAATGGCAACATTATAATCAGGAAGTAAAGAAGAAACAATTAACCATTTACAAAATCAATGGCCACGGTGCGATGGAATGGATGAATGATGGACAATCTTATTTCTATTCTGATTCTACTTTGGTAAATGATCTGGAGCGCATTCGATTTCATATTCGGCCAAACCGTGTGGCTTCAGGAGTTGGATCTGTTGCTGTCAACGACTCCCTATTCATGAAATCATCGACCGGCTTTCGCTACTTTAACTTTCAGAATAAAAAAGTACTGTGGTTAGATCAGAAAAATTGTAGCCTTCCTAATAAAGTAATTACAGACTACCTGATCATTGGAAATAATGCTGTAAGTTCGTTGGATAAAATTCAAGATAGGGTTGAGTTTCAGAAGCTCATTTTGGATAGCAGTAATTCCAGAGCCTACTCAATCAGAATGTTGGGCGATGCGAGATCAAAAAATATTTCCGTCCATTCTGTTTTAACCCAGGGAGCATTTAGCGTAACACTCTAGCCATGAAATTAGTAGACTACTCTGTAAAAGATCGTATCGGGTTTATCACACTCAATCGTCCGGACAAGCGAAATGCATTGAGTTTTGAGTTAATAACAGAATTAAAAAATGCTTTTGATCAGGCAGACAGTGACGAGAGAGTTAAAGTGATTGTGTTAAAAGCAAACGGTGAAACCTTTTGCGCGGGTGCAGATCTTGATGGGTTGCAGAAACTTCAAAACTTTTCAAGGGAGGAGAACCTGCAGGACTCCCGTCACCTCAAGGAGTTATTTTATAAAATTTACACACTGAACAAAGTTGTTATTGGGCAAGTGCAAGGTCATGCGTTGGCTGGAGGATGTGGGTTGGCTACGGTCTGTGATTTTGTCTATGCTGTGCCAGAGGCAAAGTTTGGTTATACGGAGGTTAAGATTGGTTTTGTTCCCGCTATTGTCATGGTTTTTTTAATCCGAAAAATAGGGGAGCAACGGGCAAAGCATTTGTTGTTAAGCGCAGAACTGATAAGTGGCGAATCAACGATTCAGTTTGGATTGGTTAATAAAATAGTTGAAAGAGAGAAGTTGGAATCAGCCGTTATTGAATTGGCCAATAAGTTGATTAAAAACAATTCTGGTCAATCGATGGGTCTTACAAAAAGAATGATAGGGGAGGTGCAGTCGATGAAATTGGAAGATGCGTTGGAGTATGCAGCAGAGAAAAACGCTGAAGCCAGAGCCTCAGATGATTGCAAGATGGGCATCAAGGCGTTCCTAGAAAAAGAGAATTTAATTTGGTAGCGTGGTAGGTCCTTTGATTTACCACCAAATCAATTTAGAAGCTACAAATTCACAAATTGTTATTTCAGATTCGGTTTCAATCAGCACTATTGTATATTTTTTATTGTAGGAGATGCACTTAAAACCTAACAGCGAACGCTTAGGGTCTTTGCAAGGTCTATATGATTTTCATTCATCTGTCAAGGTTTCAATGAAATCATACACTGCATCTGAGAATTTTTCTGCGGTTTTAACCATGCCCCTCGATTCAATATACCATGAAACTTCGGCAATGCTTTTTGCTGCTGAAAGTTTTAGCTTGACTTTTCTTTGGCCCATTTACGGATAAGTGCTTTAGAATAAACCCGGGCTTCAGCCAGGGATAATGTCTTTTCTGGTTTGTTTTTTAAAGCAGCTTTTTTTTGGAGCGATTCATACTCCTTTCTACGAATAATGATGAATTTCTCCTTGTTAACAATCAACTCAGTCATAAGGCTTTGTTTGAACTGCTAAGATAACGTAATCCCAAATACCTTACAATAGTTTAAGTGGGTAAGGGCCTCATCATTAAATGCTTTGTACTTAGTTATTTTGCATTCTTTTGTTTTATCTTGAAGGATGCCAACACCAGAAAAAATTCTAAAGCAGTATTGGGGATATGATCTCTTCCGTTCTCCGCAAGCTGAAATTATTCAGGCCGTGTTGGAGCAGAAAGATACACTAGCTCTTTTGCCTACAGGCGGTGGAAAATCGGTATGTTTTCAGGTGCCCACTTTGTTGATGGATGGCGTGTGCCTGGTGATTACACCATTGATTGCTTTGATGCAAGATCAGGTAATGCAATTGAAGAAGAGAGGAATACAGGCCCTTGCTGTTCACTCTGGTATGAGCCGAGAAGAGATTGACATCACCATTGACAATTGTGTGTATGGAAAAATAAAATTTCTATATCTCTCACCAGAACGTTTGCAGACTGAAATTTTTAAGGAACGAGTTAAAAAAATGAATGTTTGCCTTATTGCAGTAGATGAAGCACACTGCATTTCCCAGTGGGGCTATGATTTCCGACCACCGTATTTGAAGATTGCCATTCTACGGGAGGCAAAGCCACGAGTACCCATCATCGCACTTACAGCATCTGCCACCAGGCAAGTGAAGGAAGATATTATTGATAAGCTTGAGCTTAAAACTCCATCTGTTTTTCAAAAGAGCTTTGCGCGCGAGAACCTTTCGTTTGCAATCCGAAAGACTGAAACTAAAGAGAAGAAACTTATTGAGATACTAAAAAAAGTACAAGGCACTGCCATTGTGTATGTGCGTTCGCGCAAAGCCACACAAGACCTTGCTAAAAATTTGTCTCGACAAGGAGTCTTAGCTATTTTCTACCATGCAGGATTGAATTACCAAGAGCGAAGTGTAAGACAGGAAGAATGGCTCACGAGTAAAGTAAGAGTGATGGTTGCAACCAATGCATTTGGGATGGGCATAAACAAGGCCGATGTGCGAACCGTGATTCATATGGATTTGCCCGAGAATCTGGAATCTTATTATCAGGAGGCAGGTAGGGCAGGGCGTGATGGTAGGCGATCTTATGCGGTTATCATTTATCACGATGTTGATGTGCTGTCGTTACAACACAAAGTGCAGCAATCACAACCTTCTCTTGAGTATTTGAAAAAGACGTATCAGGCTTTGTGTAATTTCTACCAGCTTGCGATTGGCAGCAGCGAAGGTGAGAGCTATGAATTTGACCTCGAGGAGTTTTGTAAGAAGTTTACACTGAAATCTTCTGCCGTATACGTTGCCTTAAAGAAACTGGAACAGGAAGGCTTAATACAACTGAGTGAAAGTTTTTATAGGCCTTCCCGCATTCACTTAACGGCTGATAAGAAAAGACTTTATGAATTTCAAATTGCTAATGCGAAGTTTGATCCCTTGATCAAATCTTTATTGCGTTTATATGGAGCGGAACTGTTTTCTGACTTTCTTCCTATTTCAGAGACCTATCTCGCTCAAGCCTTGAAAATGAACGAGCAGGTGATACGTATTGACCTCGCCCAGCTTCATGAATTACAATTACTAGCGTATCAACCATCTTCAGATAAACCACAGATTACGTTTATCCTTCCACGACAAGATGCAGATTATTTGCCCGTTGATCGTGAAAGGATGGAACGGTTGCGAAAACTGAATCTGGCCAAGATGGAAGCGATGGTCAACTATGTAAATCAATCGCACCGTTGCCGCATGCAGGTAATACAAGAATATTTTGATGAAGTTACCTATGACACGTGCGGCAAGTGCGATGTGTGCCTGGAAAAGAAGAAGAAAGAAAACCTGGCCGTATTTTCAGATTATCACGATCAGATCATTTATCTACTTAAGCAGAAGAGCATGACGGTGGATGAATTGGAACATGCCGTTTCGCCCAATGAACACGAATTATTTATCGAAGTAGTTAGGGAAATGGTGGATGCTGCGGAAATTAATTATGATGCCTTTTGGGTATTAAGTTTGAAATGAGTTGAGGAAATAATATGCGATTAACTCGTATGCATCAACCCTTACCTTATTTGGTTTACCCCTACATTATTAATGACTAAGGTATTTGTTTGGAATGTTAGACGGAAGATATTCGATTCCGTAGTTCGCCTTCAACAATAATGATACGACTTCATAAATTTGTTTCTCTGTTCTTTGGAATTGCCGGAGAAGCCCCATCATGGCGTAACTTATTGGGTTCACAGCGGGTATCAAGGTCTCCCATTCATAACCCTTGCCCCAAATAAGTCCATTTACTGTTAGTGTCAAGTCAGCTTTTTTTGAAATAAGAAAATTCAATACATCAACAGACTTATTTGCATCTTGATTTACGGTATGAAAAATCGGAGTGTGTCCTCCGAAACCATTGGCGTCAAGTCCAGCTTTTGAGTTGACGTCAGCGCCATGTTTTAGTAGTATCTCGGCACACTTTAAATGATTGTATTCCGCACAAATATGTAATAGGGAGACTTCGTAAAGCGGAGTAAACGTGCAATCCAATGAATATTTCTTTGTCAAGGCATCTTTGTTCGATGATAATTGAATGTCAAGTTGAACAGAGTTGTCGGATAAAACGGATAGCAATACTTTGTCTTCAAATTCTAAGCCGTAGTCCAAAAATAGCATGACACATTTTTTAAATAGGGGCCCTCGCGTGTACATATTAATCAACTCATAAATAAGGGGGTTTCCATTAATCACTTGATTGGGACTAATTCCATTTTCAAAACATTCTCGTATTTCTTCCACAGAATGAAGTTCAAACGCTGTCTTGATTTTTTTTAAATAGTCCATATCAATTAAGTTTATAGCCGAAATTTTCTGTAGAAACCCACCTTAATTGTTTTGAACTTCATTGTTGTTTATGAAAGTTTTCGCTTTTCCTTTTTTCTGTATTTGCCGTAAATGATAAGTAAAATCACAAGAATTGTGCTTGCTAAGAACAATGCCCACAATTGTTCGCTTGGATCCTGAATCGCTTTGATGATAATGAAAATTATGATTTGTAATATCAGCATAGTACTAAATCCCAAAATTAAAGCGGTCTTTCTATTTTTCTTAATTTCTGCTTTATAAGTATTTGTCATAGTGGCATTTTAATTCCCTACAAGTCTTTAAAAATTACTCGTTTTTTTTGGTCGTCCTACAGCCTTACTTGCAACTAGCGGACATCTACTCACCCTAAAGCCTTCACCCCCGGCAGCACTTTACCTTCAAAGTATTCAAGCAAGGCACCACCTCCTGTTGATACATAACTTACTTTTTCTTCGAAGCCAAATTTCGCCACGGCTGCTGCTGAGTCGCCACCGCCAATTAAAGAGAAGGCGCCTTTCGCTGTAGCGCGAACAACTGCTTCTGCTATAGCTTTAGTACCACCTTCAAATTTTTCCATTTCAAATACACCCATCGGGCCATTCCATAAAATAGTTTTAGAGTCTTCTACTACTTTTGAAAATACTACTCGTGCTTGTGGACCTATGTCCAGACCCATCCATCCATCGCCAATGGAATTGTTATTGGCAGTTTTTGTATTGGCATTCGCATCAAACTTATCGGCAGCAATAGAGTCGATGGGCAAATGAAGTTCTACACCTTTGGCCTTTGCTTTTTGAATCAATTCTTTAGCAAGGTCAAGCTTTTCAACTTCTACTAAGGAGTTACCCACATTCCCGCCAAGGGCTTTGAAAAATGTGTACGCCATACCACCGCCAATGATCAGGTGGTTAACCCGATCGAGCATTTTTTCGATGAGTAGGATTTTATCAGAAATCTTTGCCCCGCCCATAATGGCGGTGAAAGGCCGTTCGGCATTCTCTAATACTTTCTTTGCGTTGGCTAGTTCGGCTGCCATCACAAGGCCAGCACATTTTTCGTTGAAGAACTGGGCCACAATGGTAGTAGATGCGTGAGCCCGGTGTGCTGTTCCAAAAGCATCGTTTACGTATAAGTCGCCATGTTTAGAAAGTTTTTCAGCAAAAGCGATATCACCTTTTTCTTCTTCTTTATAAAAGCGGAGGTTCTCCAATATAAGCACTTCGCCTGGTTTTAAGGATGCCGATAAAGCATATGCTTCCGCGCCAATGCAATCGCGACCAAACTTTACATCGCTGCCTAATAGTTGCTCGGTAGTTTTTACTGTGTGCTTCAATGAAAATTTGTCTTCCGGTCCATCCTTGGGGCGACCCAGGTGCGACATGAGGATGCAACTGCCACCCTCTTTCAATATCTTTTTTATAGTAGGGATGGTGGCGCGTATGCGGTTGTCATCTGTAACATTAAAACTTTTGTCTAACGGAACATTAAAGTCTACACGTATCAGGGCTCGCTTGCCTTTGAAGTTGATGTCGCTAAGGATTTTCATGAATCAGGTTTTAGTAATGGGCGAATTTACGAATCCACTTTGACTATACCTTTACTTTTATGGAATAACAACTGCCTCTTCATAGAGGACATTAAGTTGATGGCAACGGAAGCTTTGTTCACCCCTCTCCAAATTAAGAGGGGCTGGATAAGCAATAAGGAAGTCCAGGCTTGGATGGGGTGAAGTAGGATTTTGCAAACGGTTTCAATATAGAAAAACTTAAAAAGTTTGTAATATATGATGAAATGAGAATACAAAACCTTGCAACAAATGAATGGGTTTGTATATTTATAAATCATGCAAGCGTCTAACTTTTTATCTGACTATAGCCCCAAGCCAACCGTGTGGGATGAGATGTGCCTCAACGGGGACATCCGCCAGCACTACCAGCTTTTCTTCGATTACTTCAGGCAGTCTTCCAGCGAAGAGATTGCCAAGAAGGATGAACTGTCGAAGAAGTTATTTATGAGTCAGGGCATAACCTTCACGGTTTACAACGATGGAGAAGGCATTGAGAAAATTTTTCCATTCGACCTGATTCCTCGAATTATTACAGGCGCTGAATGGGAGCACATTGAAGCGGGTATCAAGCAGCGGTTGAAGGCGTTGAATATTTTTCTTCGTGACGTGTATCACGATCAATTTATTATAAAGGATGGTATTGTTCCTGCCGCCCTAATCAATTCTTGTCCCAACTTCCTACGTGAAATGGTTGGCGTGGAGGTTCCATTTGGAATTTATACTCACATTGCGGGAATTGACTTGATCCGCGACAGCGATGGATCCTTTTATGTGCTGGAAGATAATCTAAGAACTCCATCGGGTGTATCCTATATGTTGGAGAACCGCAATATGACGTACCGCCTTTTTCCAGGGCTTATGCCAAGGAACGGAGTACGATCAGTAAAGGATTATCCGGATCTGTTGTTAAAAAATCTATTAGGTTTATCGAATCGTCAGAAAAGCGATCCAACAGTTGTTTTATTAACGCCAGGTATTTACAACTCAGCCTATTTTGAGCATACAACATTGGCACGCCTGATGGGAATTGAATTGGTAGAAGGTAAGGATCTCGTGGTTGATAACGCGAAAGTATTTATGAAAACCACGGCAGGGTTAAGGCAGGTGGACGTTATTTACCGTAGAGTTGATGATGAATTTTTAGATCCTCTCGTTTTTAATCCTGAAAGTATCCTTGGCGTATCGGGCTTATATCATGCTTATCGCAAAGGAAATGTGGCTATTGTGAATGCGTTGGGAAATGGTGTGGCCGATGACAAAGCCATTTACACGTTTGTTCCGCAAATGATAAAATATTATTTGAACGAAGACCCAATATTAAAAACAGTGCCAACGTATTCTATGGATGACCCTGAACATTTCAAACATGTGTTTGGGAGCATTGATAAAATGGTAATAAAGAAAACCAATGGAAGTGGTGGCTACGGAATGTTGATGGGGCATGCAGCAACAGAAAAAGAAGTAGAGGAGTATAAAGCAGAGGTAATAAACGATCCAAGACAATTTATTGCCCAGCCTATCATCAGTCTATCATCTGTGCCTTGCTATATCAATGGAAAAATACAACCCAGGCATGTTGATCTACGTCCGTTTGCGTTGTATGGCCCTCAAGGTGTTGAAATTGTTCCGGGAGGATTGACCAGAGTTGCTTTGCGCGAAGGCTCTTTGGTGGTCAACTCTTCCCAAGGTGGTGGGAGTAAAGATACATGGGTGTTGATGTAATTTTTATGATAGAAAGACTCACTGAAAACCTATCTCAATTGCTTCTGGCTTCAAGCTTCAAGCTTCTAGCTGTGAGGACTCTAAATTTTCTAGTAGCTAGCAGCTTGAAGCCAGCAGCGAGGATTAATGTTCTTAACAAGTTCAACTCTACACTATGTTAAGCCGAGTAGCCGATGCCGTATTTTGGACCGCCCGCTACATGGAGCGAACAGATAATGTTTTGCGTATGCTGCGCACAAACTATATTGCTTCGCAAGATGAGATTATCGAGTTTGATTGGCAGCCTTGGGTGAAGCAGTATGGTACACCTGATGATTTATCGCAACTTGGAATTACTACCTACCGTGATGTGATTGATTATTTGATTCTGAGCAAAAATCATGATGCTTCCGTATTTAATTACATTGTCAAAGCCCGTGAAAACGCAAGGTCTGTTCAAGACTTTATCACCAAAGAATTATGGCAATGCCTCAATGATTATTATCACCTTGTACGCAATCCGGATACTGAGCAATTGCTTTTGAACAATGATCCGGTAACAGCAATGGACAATCTTTTACGCGAGAGCACTTTGTATTATGGTACGGTGGACACCACCATGGGCAGGGGTGAAGGATATACTTTTTTAAGTCTGGGTAAATTTATTGAGCGTGCTTTGCAAAGCCTGGACTTATTGAGTATGCAATTAGAGGCGCTCCCCAAAGGAGCCACCGAATCTTCCCATTGGAAATATCTTTTATACTCATTGTCTGGCTATGAGTTTCATGGAAAGCATTATAAAAATTCCTTACAAACAAATGATGTTATTCATCAGGTACTTTTTAATACGCAGTTTCCTCATTCGGTGTTGTATAGCCTAGTTCAGTCTGAACGTTATTTTAAAAGGTTGGAGACCATCTCGCTTCCAGATCATTTTAAAGAAGTTGAGTATGCTATCGGTAAGGCGGTGAATGATTTGCGATATAGTTCTGTAAATATGCAAGATGAACATGACCTTCAGGAACTTTTTAAGAAGACAAGGCAACAGGTAATAACCATCGGCAGAAAATTAGGAATTTTATATTTTGGTTATTCTTAATGCCCTGGATGTAGATGCCTGTATTTTTTATTCGTCACCGCACCCACTATAAGTATTTAGGTTTTGTAATCGATGCTGCCAGCGAGTTCAAGCTCTATCCTTTAGAGGATGAATTTCAAAAAGTGATTGAGCATCAAGTTCAGATCTCACAACAACCTAATGTTGACATAGTGAAAGATTACTTTGGGAACACTACCGGATTTTTCTCACTTATTACTCCACATGATGAACTGTGGATAGAAAGTTTGGTAGCTGTTGAAATGATGCCAAAGCCAGTCTTACAGCGAAGTATAGACTGGAAAGAAGTTTGGAGTAACATACGGAGCGAAAAAATTCAATCTGAATTTCATGACTATGTTAAACCAGAGGTGGCAGCCAGTGGTATTGAAGTTCAAAAGGCTATACATGAAATAGTAAACCGCGATCAACATGCGCTTGATACTATTCTGGAACTATCCGATTACATATATAATAATTTTACATACACGAAGGGTGTAACGGATATTGAAACTAGCGTTGACGAGATATGGAAATTAAAAGCGGGTGTATGCCAGGATTTTGCTCATCTGCTTTTATATATGGTTCGGTTGATGGGTGTTCCCAGCAGGTATATCAGCGGCTACATTTGCCCTGGAACTAGTGAGTGGCGTGGCGAAGGAGCAACTCATGCGTGGGCAGAAGTATGGTTGCCAGATACCGGATGGGTAGGGGTTGATCCGACCAATAAGTGTATGGCTGGGGAACGACATGTGAGGGTGGCTACAGGAAGGAATTTTAGCGATTGCACTCCTTTGAAGGGAACGTACAAAGGAGAACGCAAGCATACCTTAGAAGTGACTGTAAAATTCAGCACTAAATCTTTTTCTGAAACAGAAGCTTTCGATCCAATTTCAATTCTCGCAATTCACGCTGGTGAAGAGGGGGTTCCTAAAAATTCTTATCTGGCTTATCTTCAGATGCAACAACAGCAACAGCAATAAAGTCAATAGGCAAAGGGCAATAGGCAGTTGACAAAACTATTCTATGTTCTCTATGTGCCTATGTGGTTAAAAAACAAAAGCTTCAATCTCCAAAAGAGATCCCCAATCCTTTTGCTGCTAACACCAAGGCTCCATCTCTCTTGACAAAATTTGATTCTTTAGTGGCCTCGTCTAACGAAACGGAGGTGACAGCATTATTTTTTAACGACACCATTCTTCCGAAATTATTTTCGAGAGCAAGTTCAAATGCTTTTACTCCGAAAAGAGAAGCCAACACTCTGTCAAAGGCACTTGGTATTCCGCCCCGCTGCACGTGACCAATCACTGTCTCGCGAATTTCAGCAGTGCAACCGGCATCCTTTAACTGTTTGGATAGTTGATAGGCAACTCCACCCAGGCGAACATGTTCCGAACCTTTCTCTCCTGCACTTGATGTAATGGTTCCTGCTTTTGGTTTAGCACCTTCGGCAATAACAATGTTTGCAAAGCCCCTTCCATTTTTGTAACGCGCTTCTATTCGCTTTACCAGTTTATTAATGTCATATGGAATTTCGGGGATCAAACACACTTCGGCACCTCCCGCAATAGCGGTATGAAGTGCAATCCATCCGGCATCGCGCCCCATTACTTCCATGATCATCACACGATGATGGCTTTCGGCAGTTGTCACCAGCTTGTCAAAGCTATCGGTTGCAATCTGAACGGCAGTTTGAAATCCAAACGTCATGTCGGTAGCAGACAAATCATTGTCAATTGTTTTAGGAACTCCAATCATTGGAACCCCTTTATCAAAAAGTGTTTTCGATATCTTCTGTGAGCCATCCCCACCGATATTAATCACCGCGTCAAAGTTTAATGCTTTTAGTTTGCTCACCAATTCATCTGACCGATCGATAAACTTTGTGGAGCCATCTGGTTGGATGACCGGATACTTTATGGGATTAGACTTATTAGTAGTCTTGAGGATTGTTCCTCCCTTCACATGAATTCCCGCAGTTACCTTGCTTGTCAGTTTTATAATCTCCTGTGGTTCATTGAATACGCCATTGAAAGCTTCAATACTGCCATACACCTCCCATTCATCTTTCCTTCCTGGAGAAATATTTTCTATGCGGGCACGTTTTGCGATACCCCGGATTACTGCGTTAAGGCCAGGACAATCACCACCACCGGTGAGAACAAGAATTTTTTTCATGAATTATATTTTGGAGTTGAAAGATAATGTATTCGAGGGAAAGATAGTGGATTCTTGATGCTAGTTATTCAGAAGCTGCTGCTCTTTTTAGTCTATCGTTGATCGCTTTGCCAAGACCGATTTCTGGTGCTAGCTCTGCAAGGATTATGTCGACTGGCATTTTGTCCAATTCTCGTAACCCGCTAAATAAGTTTTGGGCAGCTTCTTCAAGTTTACCCGAAGGGGTTAAGATGAATTGATATTTGGATTGGAAGTTAGTTTGATAGGAAAGGATGGCGGAGTTGATGGCGCTATATTGTTTTATAAGTGCAGGTATACTACCCAGTATTATTTTTTTGCTTGGGGCATAGTGACTTTTTAATTGCCCCGGTGATTTTGGATTTGAAGTCGAATGAAGTTGAACTGAAACTTTACCCACTATTTGTTCGATAGCTTCAATACTTAGCCCACCCATTCGGTAAATGATAAGGCGATTGTCTTCAAAGCCAACGATAGTCGATTCAATACCGACTTTACAAACCCCTCCATTTAGGATATAAGAAATTTTATTGCCAAGCTGTTCATTCACGTGTTCAGGTCGGGTAGGACTTATATAGCCAAATGGATTGGCGCTGGGTGCAGCTAATGGAAAGGATAGTGATGCTAGAAGTGTTCTTGTTAAAATATGGTCAGGACACCGGATTCCAACTGTATTTAATCCTGACGTCACCAGATCGGGTATGATTGGTTTGCGGTTGAGCAATACTGTTAGCGGACCTGGCCAAAATTGTTGAATAAGGAGTTTTGCTTTCTCAGGAATTTCTTCCGTATAATTTTTAGCAAAACCAAGACTAGATACGTGCACAATCAATGGATCAAACTGGGGCCTATCTTTGACCTGAAATATTTTAGCTACTGCTGAAATATTGAGAGCATTGCCGGCAAGACCATAAACTGTTTCCGTAGGGATAGCCACCAATTCCCCATTTTCCAGGAGTGCTTTTGCTTTAAGAATGTCAGTACCGATTTCCGCCATCGTGGGCAAAGCTATTAAATTTGTTTTTATTGCCACTAAGGCACCAATTGATAAGCTCCCAACATATTAGGAATTTTTAGTTGGTAGTTGACAGAAGAGTGTATTAAAAGAATTATTTTGTAACCTTCTTTTGGTGTCTTTGTGCCTTAGTGACTAAACCATTAAACCATAATTCATGAGCAACAAAACAAGATCAATCCTCAAGGGCGTAGCAGTTATCATAGTGCTGCTAGCAGTAGTCATGCAGCTTCAGATTGTCATTATTCCGTTTTTATCAGCGTATAAATTCTGGATGGTGGTAATAGGATTTGGCTTGCTACTTGTTGGCTCAAAGTAACTTCCTCTTCAACCTGAGAATGGAAGTCTCGTTATTGTAATTTTCCAACTCGTGGAGCGAAATCCATTTCACATCGTGCGACTCTTCACTCACCGCAATTTGGTCAGCTACATTAGCTTGAATCAAAAAGCGAATGTCGAAATGAAGATGCTCAGGAAAATCTTTACGGGCCGGTATGGTATGAAGATCAAGATCAAAAATTTGTTCACTCAAAACTGTCAATCTTGTTATTCCCGTTTCCTCCTCAGCTTCGCGCAAGGCAACCCGTAAAACATTTTCATCTCCATCGGCATGACCTCCGGGCTGTAACCACCTGTTTAACTTAGCGTGATGAACGAGCAAGACTTTTGTTTTATCTGAATTGACAATCCACGATGATCCCGTAATATGACCAGGAAGGTGCGTACGTTGAAAAGCGTCATCACTTTTCAGGATATCTAAAAATGAAATGACAAACTCCTTTTCTTCTGAATAAGAAGTTTGATAGAGACTTAGTTCTTGAACGAGTTTTATTTTATTCACGACCCGAGATCACTTGCTATTGGATCACGATCGTGACTTTATTAAACTTTTTCTCCTCCAGTTTTCCGGTCTGTTCCCCGCCACCCGCATTGTCTTTATCATCTTTCTTCGCCAATACAAAGTAGGGGATGGCTTTAAGGTTTTTGAATTTGACAACGCCCTTGTCGTCTGTTGTTCCTTCTGCAGCAGAATTTTTCTCGATCGTATACTCTTCTTCTTTTTCAAATAAGATAACACTTGCCCCTTTAACAGTGTTTCCCAACTCATCACGTACGGTAACGGTCAGAGAAGTTTTAATGATTTGGGCTTCAATAGGCGGAACACCAATTACAAGAGTTAAAAATAGTAGAGATGAAATGAATGTTGTATATACTCGTTTCATATTATTTTGATTTAGATGTAAACTAATTTGATGAATTATAAATTATCCAACTCACTTGCTGAATGATGAATCCTAACTATTCCAATGTGATCAATATTTACTTTGTAGACAATTCGATAATTTCCTTCAATGAGTTCCCTGATTAACTCGGAATGAAACTCGGGAACAATTCTTCCAGAGTTAGGAAAATTTTCTAATTGATCGACCCTGGCAATTACTTTTTCAATGAATTTGTTGGCGTAGGAAAGTGAATCCTTCGAAATGTACTCATGAATAGATTTTAAATCTTCGATTGCAAAATCAGTCCAGATTACCTTGACCACGTTTTGCTGGCTTGTTTAACATAATCGTGAGATTTAGTTTTTCCTTCCTCAAGTTGCGTTAGACCTTTTTCAACTTTTTCCATAAAAATCAACTTGTCTATTAGTTGATCCAGATCGAATTCGTTTGGAAGTTCTTGCACGGTTTCGATTACTTTCTCTCTGTTCATTTTAATTTCAATAAGTTATATAAAAATAAACTTTTCGCAGAGGATAATCAATAGGCTTATGTTAGTAAATTCTCTAAGATTTGATAATTATCCTACCTAATCAATGCAACGCCACCATGTTTTTCTTTAACGCCCTGATCGGGGCGGAATGAGCTTACATATTTGATTACGTAGGCATAAGCACCTCCCGGTAGCGGCTGGCCTGAATTGTTATTGTAACCTCCGTTCCATCTAAAATCTCTGTCCTTGGATTCATAAATCAATTCGCCCCAACGATTATAAATGAAAATCTGAAAGTCATCGGTAATAAAAAAACTAAACACACGGAATTCTCTGTTAGCGGCCTGTCCACTGGTGGGTCGGAAGGCATTGGGGGCATCTATTTTAGGCAGACATTGATTTAAAACTTCTGTCTCATCAGGTGCAATACATCCGAATGAGTTAGTCAGCATCACTTTATAAAAGCCCTCGCTATCTGCTGTATAAACGCGACCCGTATAACTAAGTGTCAATTCATTTTTCA
>JAYVBN010000581.1:0-6207 GCA_043750455.1 Bacteroidia bacterium
CTTTAATCTGTAACTGCTTCATTTGTTCTCGATTTGGTTTATCGAAAACAAATATAGGTATTCATTCATTATACTGCATTACTTATGTCGCTGTGTATACTTACCTCCTGCGTACAAAAAATTGAAAAAGATAAGCTAGTTGGTCGATATGTATGGAGTGATAACCGGATTGACACGTTAGAAATAAGAGCAGACGGAACCTATGAGTATTGGACAATTAAACCGGGAAGAAAGATTGCCAACTCAGGAGCGTGGAAATTTAATTCAACACTGAATGACATTGAGTTTGCATCTGAGAATTTTCCCTTCTTGAATAACCACGATCCAGAAGGTAGTTGGTTTTCGCGTGTGAGATCAAAGGACAATGAGATTCATTTAATGTATGAGATTGACAGTGATATTTATTTAAGGAAAATTAAGAATTGAAAACAACTATTAGCTAAAACTTATAGCTAGACTTCATAGAGATTGATAATGCTTGCCAAGCTTTCACAACGTGTACAAAGTAACAAAAATGTAATAAAGAATATGGACTTACTCTCGCCCGGCACAGGACTTATCATTTGGCAACTATTTGCCCTTACTTGCACTTTATTATTTATAACTGCCTGGGTTGTTATTTTAAGATCGAAGAGTCTTGACTCATCAACAAAACGTATTTGGATGTTGGCTACAATGTTGATACCAATTCTGGGACCGGTGTTGTTTTTTGTTTCGCGTTCATCTTTAAAAAAGTCTTAATGAAACTTCGTAAACTGCTTTCTACAGGACTGATATTTATTTTCATCATATCACAAGTCTCTTGTTCGAATTCTCAAAGGAGAACCGTAGTATCCATAACTGGCGATCAATTTTATATTAATGGCAAGTTAACCTACAAGGGAAGGCAGTGGCAGAGAAATAAAGTGGAAGGATTACTATTCAATTCTCGAATGGTGCAAGGAGTGTTTGATGATTTAAATCCTGAAACAAGAAACATTTTTATGTATCCTGACACAAAAGTGTGGGATGCCAATAGAAATACAGATGAGTTTATTGCAGCAATGAATGAATGGCGTAGCTATGGTTTGCTTGCCATTACGCTAAATATGCAGGGAGGGAGCCCGATGGGTTATGGTAATCAACGGGGATGGATAAATTCAGCATTTGATAAAACCGGAAATTTGTTGCCGCACTATATGAATCGCCTTGAGCGGATACTGAACAAAGCAGACGAGCTCGGTATGGTGGTCATCTTAGGATATTTTTATTTTGGACAGGACCAGCTGTTGCAAAATGAAGAAGCTGTAGTTAGGGCTGTGGATACTATTTCGAATTGGATTTTAGATAAAGGCTACAGAAATATTCTTGTTGAAATCAATAACGAATGCAATATTTCATATGATCATGAAATTTTACAACCGCAACGAGTACATGAATTAATTGAACGGGTGAAGAGTATTGAAAAAGATGGATACCATTTACTTGTTAGTACAAGCTATGGAGGTGGATTTGTCCCCTTACCAAATGTGGTGAAAGCAGCCGACTATATTTTGTTGCATGGGAATGGTGTAAAAAATTCTTCAGATATCACCAAGTTAGTTGAGAATACAAGAAAGGTGGAGGGTTATAAGCCAACACCAATTGTGTTTAATGAAGATGATCACTTTAATTTTGAATCCGATACTAGCAATTTTGCTACTGCAATTCAATCGTATTCGTCATGGGGGTATTTTGATTATCGAATGAATGGTGAAGGATTTGAATCAGGCTATCAAAGCGTTCCGGTAGACTGGGGAATAAACTCTGAGCGGAAAAAGGGATTCTTCAAGAAGTTAAAGGAAATTGTGGGAGAATAACAAAACTAAGTTGGCTGACTTTTAATGGCAATACTCAACGCCCTGATATTTTTTGGTCTAAGCATCTTGCATTTCTATTGGCTGCTCGGTGGAAAGTGGGGAATGAATTCTGTTATACCCACCAAGACAAATACTTCTGATAAAGTTTTTGTGCCATCTGCTTTCTCTACTGTTGTTGTAGCAATAGGGTTATTGATGTTTGGCTTAATCGCACTTGGAAACACAAATCCATTTTCAAATTGGATAGAGCTTACCTATTTTCGATGGGGTAATCTCCTTATTGCTTTCATCTTCTTTGCCAGGGCGGTGGGTGATTTTAATTATGTGGGATTCTTCAAACGAGCAAGAAATACTGTATTTGCGAGAAATGATACGTGGTGTTACTCGCCTCTCTGTTTGTTCATCTCGATCACGAGTATATTCGTTGCTTTGTCTGAATAACCGAAAACTTGTAACTATTTTCTAAGCATCCACTTCATCAATGGTCCGCTGCTCATGCTGGTAACGAGCGCCATGATCACGAGCGAAACAAAAACCTTTTCGTTGATCAATCCATTCTCTAATGCTACTATACCCAAAATAATTTCCATCGCACCACGGGCATTCATTCCAAAACCTGCGGCAAATGATTCGCGCCAGCTAAAGCCGCCTAAGCGTGTGCCTAATCCACTGCCTATAATTTTTCCCGCAAAGGCAATGACAATAATGATAAAGGTGAGCAGGGGATCAAAATTGGTTATAAAGTTTACACGCAAACCAATGGAAACAAAAAATAATGGTGCGAAAATGTTATTAATAAACTGATGCACAATTTCTTTGGCGCGTTCGCTGAAATGTTCTGAATCGCCTAGTGCTACCCCCACAATGAAAGCACCGAACACCGCATGTATACCAATGTATTCCGTAAAGGCTGCACCAAGGAAACACAAGGCAAGTGAAAGAGAGAGCACGCCACCAGGCCACGCCATTTTTTTATTTACCCATGGAAGCACGCGGTTGAGCAGGCCGCGCCCAATAGTGAGCATAAAAACAACAAACCCAATGGTGAGTATGATGGTGTAATAAACAGACAGCGCTCCGCCATGCTTTCCAATCATACCCAGGATAACGGAGAACACAAGCCAGCCGACCACATCGTCAACCATAGCCGAAGCCACAATCAACATACCCATTCGCGACTTGAAAATATTTAAGTCCATAAGAATGCGCACAATAACAGGTAGCGCGGTGATGGCCATAGCTGTACCCATAAAAAGCGCGAAGATCAATCGCTGTTGCCCTTCGGCTATACCAAAGAACTCTGGGAAGTAATACGGAAAAATAAATCCTATAAAAAAAGGAATCACCAGACCCAACAAACTTGTGAAAACCGCTTGCCTTCCCTGTTGCCATACAATGTGCAAGTCCACTTCAAGCCCGGCAATAAATAACAACATGATTACTGCCACTTGAACAAACCCGGTAAGCACCGTGGCGCTGCTGCTCGGAACAGGATACAAAGTTTGAAACCATTCGGGGTTGATCATGCCTAACACAGTTGGGCCAAGTAAGAGACCGGCAATAATTTCTCCGATCACAGCAGGTTGCTTAAACTTTCTGGCAGCTTCGGCCAGCAACCTTCCCATCAACAACATAATGCTGAGTTGTACGAGTAGATGCACTACATCTACATGACTGAGCTTACCCACGCATGGCCTCCTTTCTTTCTATTTCTGATTTGGGATGGATCACCAATAGATTACATGGCATATCGCCAAAAATATATTCGAGGTCATGCGGGAATACACGATCAAAGACAGAGAACCTCCTGCGTGGAGCGCCTACTATTAATAAGTCGGCATTTTTGCGTTGCGTGAATTTTGAAAGCTCAAATCCTGCTTTGCCCGAAACCATTTTGATATTTACTTTCAACTTGTCATGCGGAATTCTACTGAGGATTTCTTCCACCTTATTAATTTCATCTTTCACCAAATGTTGGCGCATGTCATCATATTCTGCTTCGGTGCACTGATCGGCTACTGCCATGGTGAGGCCATACATCTTTAACTCACGCACAATATGTACCCAGTTCGCTTGCTCTTTTAATCCCAATTCACAGGCCGCAGAAATAGCTTCTGTTACATATGGGCTATCTTCGGCATTGACCACGATATTTTTATAGGGTGCTGGTGATGTGGTAGGATTTGTAATCATCAAAAATGAACAGTCAGCTTTGCGCATGATCTGGCGTGCAATAGTGCCAACATAATAGCCTACCAGGTTTTCTTTTTTTAGCGCACCAGCTATTAACAGATCTATTTTTTCGCGTTGACAGACTTTTAATATGCTGTCAGCAGGCTTGCCGTTTTCCCAGCAGATTTTTACCGATGAGTTTTGAAGCCCCGCCTTTTTTAGCAAATCACTCATCAGTTGATCTTCGGCAGATCCATGGTCGCCAACATGAATCAAAACAAGGTTTGCCTGGTAGACCAATGTCAAACGTGCCGCTTCGGCCAGCATAGCTTCAGAAGTGGGTGAAAAGGCAATTGCAAGACCTATTTTGTGAGCACCAAAATTCATGCTTTAAAATAGTCAATGGAATTCAATTATTTGAAGTCAATCTGGAATTAACCTCTCATTACCCCATTTTCCCTTGTTATATTTGGCAAATAAAATTAGTTGATGTCGATCCAGAACCTGATTGTTGGTAATCAACAAATTAAAACAGAAGCCCATAGACGTAAAATTCTTTTGGGCGGCTATCTGATTTTAATTTACATCGGCATCGGACTATTTTTCTTTATTGTTAATTTGTTCAATCCCGAAGGCGACCCCACCAGCATTTTTATTGGTTTTATTGTGTCTATTGTCTGTCTTTTTTTGCTACGTGCAGGATATACGGATACGGCCATTGTCATTCATTTTATGCGAGCTAACTTCTTTGCGTTTTATTTTTCAATGATTGATGAAAATGTACTATACACCGGCACATATATATACTTTGTTCCTGCCAGTCTGGGGGCACTGGCCGTTTATGGCTATACGGAACGTTGGAAGGGAATAGGTTTTGCCGCGATAAGCTTTTTGCTTTTTTTATACGCCTTGTTTCAACCCGCTAACTTTTCAGCCGGAGACGCTCATTTTTATTTCATCATGAATTTTTTTGTGGTCTTTGTCATCGGAATACTGATTGTCATTTTCTTTGACAAAATGGTGTTGACAGCCGAACAGAAAATTCAAGATAAGAATGATGAGTTGATTAAGGCAAATTCAGAACTTGACAGGTTTGTTTACAGTGCTTCACATGATTTGCGGGCTCCACTCAGCTCACTATTGGGGCTGATCAACATCTCCAGGATAGCCGTAAAGCCAGAAGAATTAAAGAGTAATCTCGATATGATGGAAGGCAGAGTACTTCATTTGGATAGTTTCATAAAAGAGATTATAAACTATTCCCGAAATTCGAGATTGCGGATACAAACTGATAACGTGAACCTGTTAGCCTTAGTTACCGATGTCATGGATAGCTTGAGATTCTCAGAACGTGCCTCACATATTAAGATAGAGATCCTTGTTTCGCCCAACCTTCAAATAGTCGCAGATGCGAACCGACTGAAGGTTGTTCTAACCAACCTTATTTCCAATTCAATTCGGTATGCCGACTTTACTAAAAATCCTTTCATTAAAATTGAGGCTTTTAATGTAGAAGATAAAACTAAAATACGGGTGACCGACAACGGTCAGGGCATAGCAAAAGAGCATCATGACAAAATTTTCGACATGTTTTATCGCGCTTCTGAAAATTCAAAAGGATCCGGCTTAGGATTATATATTGTTATGGAGACACTGACACGAATGGGAGGAACTATTGAAGCGACCTCTGAGCATGGAAGTGGCTCTACCTTTGCAATCATTCTGCCAAATCATATTGGCTAAGCCAACTACTTCCTATGTGTTAATTTATCTTGTATCTTCAATTATTGTGTTGGATTTTCAATTCATATGAACTCAGAAAAACGTTTTTGGAACTTTCTTCTGCGCTATGACAGGCCACTAAGACGAAGTATTTATAAGAAGGCGATTTTAAGGGGTCAGTTAACAATACTTTCACTGGTTGTTGGGGTGGTCTATATAATAGTTGACACGGCCAATGATATTTACTTCAATTTGCCGTACTATTTTTTTCTTATAGCTTTTTCTTCAGTCACCTTATTTTTAAATCGAAACGGTCATTTTAAAATGGCCAACTACGTTTTTCTTATTCTGCTTAATGGCCTCATTTATGTTTTCGCTTCAAATGATACCTATCGAAGTGGCGTCTACATTTATTTTATCGTGTGTTCCCTTACTTCGCTCACCCTCTGTGGATACGAGCAACTCAGAACCGGAT
>JAYVBN010000582.1:0-3437 GCA_043750455.1 Bacteroidia bacterium
AACCAGGCAGCGCTATCAAATTGACCAGCACGGGTGTACAGGCCTGCCAAAGAGTCGGCAAAGATAGTATTTTTTTGATTTGGTGAATTACTTACATACTGAGCCCTCAACTCTTTGATGCTTTTGAGGATATCCTCTGAAGCAGAAGCGTGTGGCGTGGCCGAATTTTCTGAAGAAGTTTCAACTTCGCCTGACTCCGTTGCCAACTGACTTTCATTTTCCACCACCGCTTTTGGCAATAGAAAGATCAGCCAGATGATAATGGCGCACGCAACTACTAAAATGATTCTGGTCTTTAACATTAATTAGCTAATTGGTCGATTAGAGGAATCGGCTAATTTTTTTCAGCAAGTTGCTTTACCTTCTCGCTGTTCTTGATTTTGTTGATGAAAACTTTGGCAGGTTTGAAACTGGGGATGTAATGCTCTTCAATTACAATGGCCGTATTGCGGGATATGTTGCGGGCGATTTTTTTCTTTCTTTTCTTGTTAATAAAACTACCAAAACCTCTTACATAAATGTTTTGGCCACTGGCCATGGAGGATTTGATGATGCTAAAAAAAGCTTCTACTGAAGCTGAAACATCGGCTTTGTCAATGCCGGTTTTGTCAGCGATTTGGTTGATAACGTCTGCTTTGGTCACGGTAATTCGTTTTAAGGATATAAAAAATTCAGGTCGGCAAATTTAAGAGCAGAACCGTCAAACGCAAAATGAAATCTTTGATTATCAAAATTTTACCTGTTAAAGTGGCCATAAAATCTGTTGCAAATATGGGTTCGTGTGTAGAAGAATATTGGAAACCCATTAATTGACGGGAAATTGTAGGTTTGCTTCTTCAAAAAAGTTCTGGGGGCTTGACAAAAAATAAAAAAGAAGAATTTCAACATTCTATAAACAAGGATGAATATAATAAAGTGAACCGCTCCACTCAAAAGAACTTTTCGCAGAAACTTCTCTGCTGGTATACCGAAAACAAGCGTGAGCTTCCATGGCGCAACACAAAAGACCCCTATAAAATCTGGCTTTCTGAAATCATCTTGCAACAGACTAGGGTGGCGCAAGGCTTGCCTTACTATCTCAAATTTGTGGAGCGTTTTCCGACTGTTTTTTCTTTGGCCAAAGCAAAAGAGCAAGAAGTGTTACGGCTTTGGCAGGGATTAGGTTATTATTCGCGCGCCAGAAACTTGCACCATTGCGCCAAAGAAGTAGTAGAGAAATTTCAAGGAAAGTTTCCGGATAACTTTCTGGATTTGCAAAAACTTCGTGGCATAGGATCGTACACGGCAGCAGCTATCGCGTCTATTTCTTTCAGAGAGCCAGTTGCTGTGGTGGACGGAAATGTATTTCGCGTTTTGTCACGGGTATTTGGCATCGACAAAGATATTTCTGATTCAAAAACAAAAAATTTCTTCTTTGCTTTTGGCAATGAATTGATTTCAAAGGAACAGCCCGATGAATTTAATCAGGCAATTATGGAGTTTGGGGCAACACATTGCCTGCCGAAGAATCCATTATGCAGGGAGTGCATTTTTCAAAAGCAATGCATCGCAAGGGCGCACGACTTACAAGCGGTTCTGCCTGTAAAAAGTAAAAAACAAAAAATAAGGAAACGGTATTTTTACTACTTCGTGATCCGCAAGGGCAAAAAAATCCTTATGCGAAAAAGGGTAGAGAAAGATATCTGGCAAGGACTCTTTGATTTTTATCTGATCGAGTCTACTAAACCAAAAAGCATTGATAAATTATTGGCTGAAAATAAATCATTAAATAAAATTGGAGTAGCAGAAGTAAGTAAAGTCTATAAACATGTCTTATCTCACCAACAACTCATTGCTCGTTTTGTTTCAGTGAGCCCAATCACCTTATCTTGGGTGGCTTTGAAGGGCTTTAGACTCTATTCAGTAAATGAAATTAAAAAACTCCCAAAACCTGTTTTGATTCTTCAATACCTTAAAGACGAGGGGATTTTAGAGTAGCAATTGCCACTGATTCACAGATTTTTAAATTTCAATAACCTTTAATCAGTGAACCCGCCTGGCGGCAGGCAGGTCTGTGGCAAGAATACCAGGCGTAAATCAATTTCCTTTTGATATTTTTGTAAACAGTCTTCAATTAAGCAATCCTTTAAATCAAAGTATATGTCAGGCGTAAACAAAGTAATACTAGTAGGGCGTTTGGGAAAAGATCCTGAAGTGCGCAATCTTGAAAATGGAGTAACGGTTGCCAACTTTAGTCTGGCGACTTCCGAAAGCTATAAAGACAAAACCACAGGCGACAAAAAAGAAGTAACCGAATGGCACAACATCTCGCTGTGGCGCGGACTGGCCGACATCGCGGCAAAATACTTGCATAAAGGAGACCTGGTGTACATTGAAGGTAAACTGCGCACGCGCTCATGGGAAAAAGAAGGGGTGACACGCTACACAACGGAAATAATTGGAGACAACATGACTATGCTGAGCTCTAAGCCGGGTGGAGGCGGTGGCAATTCGGAGTATAAACCGTCTGCTCCGCAACAAGCAAGTGGCGCTCCGGATTTTCGTCCGTCAGAGTCAACATCAGACGATCTTCCTTTTTAATTAATCTTGAATTTTTGAACGATGAATTTTGAATGTAAAACGATTTCATCATTCAAAATTTATAGTCTGTTAGGCTTACTTGGACTTCTGGCACTTGCAGGTTCGTGTTCCAAATCATATCAGCCAAAGCCTAAAGGATATAATAGGTTTAACTTGCCTGAACCAACCTATCGACTGTTGCCCGATACCTTTCCCTATCGCTTTGAATATTCTTCGCATACAAAACTAGTAAGGGACATATCTCCTTTTAGTGAGCGATTCTGGATTCAAATACAATACCCTGAGATCAAGGCAAACATTCACGTTACATACAAACGCATTAACAACAGTGAACAGTTGCTGAAAGAATTTTTGAATGACGCCTACACACTCACGGCAAAACATCAAATCAAAGCATACGCCATTGATGAAACATACACCCGCACACCCAGCGGCAAGACGGCCGTCATTGCTGAGTTGGATGGCGAAGTGCCAAGCCAGTTTCAATTCACGATGACAGACTCCACCCGGAATTTTTTGAGAGGCGCCCTTTATTTTGATACGAAAGTTCAGAACGATTCGCTGCAGCCTGCCATTGACTATGTGAAGAAAGACATCATGCGAATGATCAATACGTTGGAATGGAGAAACTGATTTGATGACCTGCCTGTCCGGCAGGCAGGTTTGAAAATGTGGTAATTTGAAAATTGCTCAGAGTAGATTAGAATCTTCAAATTCAATAATTATATTAACTTTGATTAGTCGATGAAATAAAAAATATGCTCACCAAAGAGAAATTAATCCAAACCATTCGCGAACTACCCGATTCATTTTCGGTTGACGATCTTTTCGAACGGATTATTCTTTTGCAAAAGATT
>JAYVBN010000583.1:0-2420 GCA_043750455.1 Bacteroidia bacterium
GGCCTCCTTTTTCATACCCAGGACCAGATAGATAAAATGATTCTTGCTTCTACTCAACGCTTTTTCTTTTTCTCCTTTTAATGCAAGTAAATAGGTTTCCAAATCAGTGGTATTATATTCCTGATTGATTGCTTTTATCTTCTTAATTGTTCTTTCTGCTTCTGCCGTGTCACCGTTAATCAAATTCAGGCGTACCCAATGCCGTAAGCCACTAAGGCCGTCTGGTTGCAGCAACAATGCCTTTTGTATGGAAGCTTCTGCTTTGTCATATTCGCCTAGATTGATATATAATAAACCCAACATTGAATGATAATCCCCATAGGTTGGGTCCAGGTTGATCGTTCTTTCTCGCAATTGGATGGCTTGATAATATAGGCCCAGACCGGCATAATCCACACTGAGTGCATCACAAACAAAAACATTATTGGGAGCAATGGAAAGTGCTCTCCTTTGATACTTAAAAACACTGTCCACATCGGCCTCTGTTCTATCTTGCTTATGCGAAAAGGAATAGGATTTAACCGTAATAATATAAGGATTATTTGGATTTAGTTTGATAGCTATGCTTGAATACTGATCCCTTAACGCTTCAAATTTCAGACGCTCCTCTAAATTGGCTGCACTAAAATTGCGATACGTATCATAGAGATCGGCCAGCGCAGCATATGCCAGCGCATACCCTGAGTCTAACCGGATAGCTGTTATAAATTCATTCTCAGAATTGATATAATCTTCCTTCAGGCGCTTGATATAGTAAAGTTCATTGTGGATGTAGTATCCTTTCAAATAATGCTGATATGCTTCAACATTCGCGCTTCGTTCACTTTTAATGCTTTCGTAATCGCTCGGTGTAAGTTTTCGCTCCAGTGAGTTGGCAATGGCCATCGAAACTTCATCCTGTACCGTGAAGATATCGGCAAGACTTCTATCATAGTCCTGCGCCCACAGGTGAGTTTCATCCTTCACCGAAATAAGCTGAGCCGTTACGCGAATGCGGTCCCCCGATTTGCGAATGCTCCCCTCTAAAACATGGGTAACATTCAACTCCTTCCCAATTTCACTGATCGATTTGCTTGTCTTCTTATACTTCATTGTTGATGTGCGCGCGATCACTTTCAGTGAATTAATGTGCGCCAGATCGGTGATAATTTGTTCCGTTATGCCGTCACTAAAATATTCCTGTTCAGGATCATTGCTCATGTTAACAAAAGGGAGCACCGCGATGGAATTGTCGAGCGCCACTTCCTCGACTTTGGTTGATGAGGATTGTCTTGGGTAGAGGAAGTATCCGGCAGCACATAACAACAGAACTGAAACAAGGACGACTACTAATGATTTCTTACTTCGCGGAGATTTTGTTGTCGGTTGCTCGGCCCTGGTTGTTCGCACGGGTTGAGAAACGGGGTTCTTCAGCGTTGAGATAATCTCCTTAATGGCATTCGCTACTTTGTTAACCTGATCGCGATAGAATGTTTTGTTGAGATTATCCTGAGGGTGATCTTCATGGGCCAACAGAGGCCTGTTTACTCCGGCCGATTTAAATATAAATTCGATGGCTCGAAGTACACCTCCGATTTCATTTTCAATAGTCAATTTATCCTCTGCATCCAGGTCGTGGATTTTAATGGGAAGAATTCGACTGGTCGTATTTCCATTCTGCAATTTTATTTTCAAGCCAAACTGATCTTCGTTGGCCAGCCTCCTGAATACGAGAAATTCATTTCGCCAGGCAAAACTCTTCGGATCGCAATAGGTTTGGGAAATAATAGGAATGAAGATGATGCATTTTAGCTTTTCTTTTAATGAGTCATCCACATCGTGAGTTTCGGAAAGTCCATCATGGGGGTTAATATCGAAATAAATCGAAACAGAATCTTTGATGGTGGCTCCTAGTTCTTCCTGCAAAGCTTTGACAAAATCCGTTACCCAACCACTGCGGTTATCGTTGTGACGATAGCTAATAAATATATCGTACTCATATTCTTGAATCAACGAAGGCATGACTCTCTATTTAAAGATGAAGAGTTGTCCGCCTTTTGGCGGATGTCGCCTGCCTGCCGAAGCGGCAGCGCGGGCAGGTATTCGAAACCTGTGAGGACTGAAGGCATGATCAAATATATCAACTTGAAACAGTATTATCATTGAAATTTGAGAACTGAAATTTGATTTCTCGCCTGACTCCAAGGCTCGGCATCGCACAGGGCACTGATCCCCAGAAATTGGAAAAACAAATGATGGAGGTACTGGACGCTAAAGACTGGGGCGAAGTAGGGATGGCCATTTCATTTTTAGGTAGAGAAACGTGCAGGCCTACAAATCCAAAATGCAAAGAATGCGTGATGAATGAAGTGTGCGACTATTTCAAAACGAAATATTCTTTGAACGTAGCTTCAAACTATAGAGTCAAAACATATAATTCA
>JAYVBN010000584.1:0-5777 GCA_043750455.1 Bacteroidia bacterium
CGAGCCGCCAATATCGATGGCAAGAATTTTTTCGTAAGGACCAATCAGGTTCATATGGGATAAAAGAACTGCAAATAAATCATTAAATCAAGACCGTTACAAAATCAAATTGAAATATATTCAATGAAATTAACGGAAATAAAACGGTCTGAAAATGCAAAGCAGTCCGGAAAGAATTAATGATAAAATTAAAATTGAATTTAATGTCCCAAGGATTGTAAAAATAATGTTAGAAATCCCGCGTGTGTCAGGTTCTACCCAATACCCTGCTAGAGGCAAATTAAATTCGCTGTCAAATGTCCTGTAGAAACCAAAAAGGTCGAGGGCTCCAAGAGATATTAATATGTACTTAACTTTTTCCCTTGTCATTTATATTGATTTCTACCATTCGTCAACCGCTTGACTATAACAATTTAGTATCTGCAGTACAAACTAATCATCATCCTTTAAAGTAGCCAGAAAACTAACCAGGTCGCGTATTTCTTTTTTCGATAACAAAAATCTCATAGGCGGCATGCTCGAAACTCCATTTGTTCGCGTGGCAATGTCTTTAAGGCTAATCAGTGTATCGGGTTTGTCTCCTATCTTCATAAGTAGTCCTTTTGGTTTTTCCTGCTGAAGAATACCGTTTATCTTTTTTCCATTTTTAAGCTCAAGTGCAACTGTTCCGAACCCAGGTGCCAGGCGCACACTTGGATTGATTAAAGATTCCAATATCTGCTCACGGGTAAGTCTTGCTGCAATACCATTCATTCGCGGGCCAGCATTACCACCGTAATCTCCATACGCATGACATCGTATACATTGTGCTGCCTGGTTGCCATAAAATATCCGTGAGCCACGATTGATATCACCGCCCATCAAACTTCCTTCATAAGAAGCAGTCAATGAATCGGGGGATAATTTTTTATTGATCGCTTTGTATCTGGCAATTAACTGAGGTGAATGTGTACTGTCAATTGCTTCTGCTAATTCAAGATAGGTTTCTGGTGGAAGTTTTCCTTTTTCCATTTTAGAAAGCAGTTGCTCTAAAACCGGTTGTGAATTTGCCAACGGAAGACTTCCAAGAGTAGTAATGGCAGCTTGCTTTTCTTCTGGTGTCCTGGTATTGATTACCTCTGTAAGCAAGGTCACCATCACTTCTTTTGAGATATTCATTTTTGGCAGCAGATCAAGGCCAATCACCCGAACACTTTTTTCCTTGTCAGAAAGTGCCTGCTTGATCGCTTCCCCTATTTGTTTATCTCCCATATTTGCCAACGCCTTCAGTGCCTCCGCTCTCACTGCAGGTTGGGGATCCGTTTTAAGGAGGGTGAACAATTTAGAAGAGGCATGAGCAGAAACTGCATCAATCTTTAACTTACCGATGGCCTTCATTGCACCAATTCGGATTAACGGTTCCTTGTTTGCAGTTAATAGAACGAGCGCATCTCCAGATTTGCTTTTTACCAAGGCCGGATCTCTGTTGATCTCTCCGCGGAAGCGCCCATCCACACGATCTAACACCGATGGCTTAACCCACGTACTCAATGCAGCCATTGCTTCGGCACGCATAGCAACAGGTCTATCTTCGCGGGTTGAGTAGTCGATTAGATTCTGCATGGATTTTTCTGTTCCAACCCGAAGGTTAGCACTGATGGCACGTCTTATCAGGGCTTCATTTGTAAAGCGAAAATCGTTGAGTACTTCACCCAACGCTGGCAACGCTGCTTCAATAGAAAGGTCATCGTTGATACCACGGGCAGCTTCTGTCACAATAAATTCATCTTCATCTTTAAGAAAGTTTGCAATCCCCGGATCGCTCATTCGCCTCAAGGCCACAACTGCCGCAATTCTTACAGCACGCGAAGGATGGTTTGACATTGAAACGATTGGTTCTGCTTTTCCTATCCGCGCCAGCGCAAGGCTACCAGCATGACGGATGAAAGCATCTTCATCGTTATTAACTCTAAGCATTTCAATAATGGGTTGAATAGCGGGCTCATAAGCAATTCTACCAAGTGCCTCAGCTGCGAAAAAACGTGCCCGGCTATTGTCATCTTTTAATAGCGGAATTAATTCTTCGCCAGCCTCTTTATATCGAACATCCCCTATCCATTTTGCGGCTTGCGCCCGAATCTCAGGATCACTGTCGGTTAATAAGGGAACTAATACTTTGGCATTTGCAATATCTTTCCGTGCAAACTGACTGATGCCCCAAATAGCGTTTACTCTGGCTAATTGATTCTCAATTTGCTTTATGTTCTCTTGAAATACAGCCATGCCATCATCGCCACGTGTAGCCAATTCAAATTGTGCTTTTTGGCGAACGCGCATATCCACATTTTTTAATAAGTCGCTCAATTGACTCTCGTCATACTTACTTAAATCAGCAGTCAACAATGTTTGAGTTTGTTTGCGTTCATTGGAGATACCTTCTGCAACATCGAGTTTCCAGATGCGGCCATAATCTTTTGTATCCCAGCCACTGATCCAATCGCCCATGTACAAGGCACCATCTGGTCCAAAGTCAATGCCCGTTGCCAACACTCCTCCTAAAATTTGTTTATGTTCACCCAACTCAAATGTTGCGCCCTTTGGATTTAATTTAAAAGCATGAATACCAGAACGCGATGGATTGCCAACGAACTCTACAATGAAAAATGTATTTTTCCATTCTGCACTTAGCGCAGTACCCGGATTATAAAGCATTCCGGTTGGTCCGTTCACAAAATTCTTGATCGCAGGTGTGATGTAAGCCGGCTGACCTTCCCACCTCGGCACATACATCTTTTCATCCATCCAAACTTTGTAGGTATTATTATCGGGGTCTCTGTATTTTCCAAACTGCCAGTTGGTGCGCCATCCTGTATCTGATCCGTTGACAATATAAACGATGCGTTCGCTCTCACCCGGATGATCGCCATCATTATCCTCGCTTATTAAATTACCATACTCGTCAAACACAAACTCGTGTGTATTTCGGTTTCCATACGCAAATACTTCAAAGTCACTGCCATCCGGATTGGATCTTACAATAACACCACTGTTGGGATGCTCCCATTTCTGTCCATCGGATCCTGTGCCACTAAAACCGATGTCACCAATCTGCCAGTAGATTTTTCCTTCGGGCCCTACTTCAATACCCGACATTCCATGACCGCTAAATCCCACATGTATACCATAGCCGTGAGAGATTGAAGTTTTCTCATCTATCAATCCATCACCATCATTATCTTTTAACCTCCATATATCCGGGCCGATGTCCACAAACAAATCGTCACCATGTTTAAGTATGCCACCTGCTGCATCCGTTACTTCATCATGAAAATCTTCGATCATCAATTGAGATAAATCTGCCACACCATCTCCGTTTGTATCTTCAAGGCGGTACACGTGCTCCTTCTCAACAGTCATATCTTTCCAATCGTGCGAGCCATCTTTGTTAACATCCCTAAGCCATTCATTCTTTTTACTGTTTTCGGGTGAAAGAACTTTGTGTAGAAATGCTCTTTTCTCCTCGATGGTTTTCAATTGAATAGACCCAATCTCCCAATCCTGATGGCCGCGGATATCAAATTCAGAATTCTTCTGCCGGTTAGTGCGGGTATAATAAAGTTTGCCGGCATCATCAATATCAATAGAGACGGGATCGGCCACAAGAGAATCAACACCCCACAACCGGAGTGTGAATCCTTCCGCTATTTGCGGAGTTACGGTGGCTTCAATTGCCTTAGCTAATTCCACAGCTCGTTCGGGTTGTAATCTTTTGATTTTTTTGTCGGCAGGAGCTTCTTGCTGTTTACAACCTGCCAATAAAGCCAAAGAAATCAGTAAGAAAATCTGGCTCATGCTTTGAACTGCTGAAATGTTTTTATTCGTTTTCATGATACCTGCATTTTAAAGTTTTCAAGTTAATAAACCGTTATCACATTAGGTTCACCTTTCAACATAAGTGTCTTTTAAATTGAAAATTAATTTACTAAGTTGTTAACCAATAATATTGTTTCCCTATATTCATAACTATAAATAAACTCTTCAACATGAATAATTTCAATATCAATCGCAGGCATTTCCTGAAAGGAGCTGCGGCATCGCTAGCCCTGACCACCCTGGGAGCACAAGGAATGGATATTATCAATCCGGCAGAGCCACTTCGGGTTGGGTTAATTGGAACCGGCTGGTATGGGAAAAGTGATTTGTTCAGATTGATCCAGGTTGTTCCTATTGAAGTAATTGCACTTTGTGACGTTGATAAAAACTTGTTGAATGCAGCTGCTAAGTTGGTCAGTCAACGTCAAAAATCCGGGAAGACACCTAAGTTGTATGGAGATTATCGGAAAATGCTTTCCGATAATAAATTCGATATAGTGCTGATCGGAACCCCCGATCATTGGCATGCGATGCAAATGATTGATGCCGTAAAAGCTGGTGCACATGTATATGTGCAAAAACCTATCAGTGTAGATGTAATGGAAGGTGAGGCAATGGTTGCTGCTGCCAGGAAGTATAACAAAGTTGTGCAAGTAGGCACACAGCGAAAAAGTACACCTCATTTAATTGACGCCAAAAAAAACATTGTCGATGCCGGACTACTTGGTAAAATATCGCATGTAGAAATGTGCTGCTATTTGTCAATGCGTAACAATGGAAATCCTCCGTTAGAAGCAGTGCCTGATTTTCTCGATTATGAAATGTGGACTGGACCAGCGCCTTTAAGGCCTTATGATGGCCTTCCTCATATAAGATGGTGGCGCACATTCATGGAGTATGGAAATGGAATTACAGGTGACATGTGTGTTCACATGTTTGATACGGTTAGATGGATGCTCAAGCTTGGATGGCCTAAGTCAATTACTTCCACCGGTGGAATTTATGTGCAGAAGGAAGGCAAGTCCAACATATCAGACACTCAAACTGCCATCTTTAAGTATGATGAACTCGATTGTGTTTGGCAGCACCGCACATGGGGCACGCCTCCTAATCCAGAATATCCATGGTCATTCACACTGTATGGTGATAAGGGAACCTTGATAGCCAGTACGATGAAATGCGATTTTATTCCAGTAGCGAAAGACGGGGAGAAAATTCACAAGGACGTTGTTTACGAAAAGGAAAAATATCCGGAAGATCTTACAGAAGAACGTATTGAATTAAATGCGGCACCTGCCACTCGTTTACACATGCTCAACTTCCTGGAGGCTATAGAAAATAAAAGCAAGCCGGTAGCCGATATTGAAGAAGGGCATATCTCCACAGCTTGTTGTATTCTTGCAAACTTATCCATGAAGACGGGAAGGCCTATTGTGTACGATCCAAAGACCCGACAAATTGTAGGAGATGCTGAGGCGAACGCTCTGCTGCAACGCCCTTATCGTCAGCCGTGGGTGCATCCAGATCCTAACAAAGTATAAAACTTTATTTCAGAAAACTCTTCTTCATATTATTTAGTTGATGTTACGCGATTTGTGCTTTCTTAGTGACTTAGAGTCTTTGTGGCTAAAAATATGTACCCCATGAACCACCAAGGCATAAAGACGCAAAGGTTCACGAAGCGAGTTAATTGGAAGTTGATTTCTTATGCAACATCAAGGATTAATACAATTAAGAATTATAGTTCATCTTCCCTCGTCAAAATAATTTATTGTGCTCTGATAGTAAGTCAGGTGAGTTGTTCAACTGAACCTGGAAATAAATCAGAAGAAGGATCATCTCCTGCTTTATCACCTGAAAAGGAGTTAGCTACTTTTCAAGTAGAACCTGGTTTTAAAGTTCAGCTTGTTGCCTCGGAACCCATG
>JAYVBN010000585.1:0-4620 GCA_043750455.1 Bacteroidia bacterium
ACCTGATGTGCACAGCAAGAAGTATGGCTGAAACCTACGAAGAAAACCGTGACGTGTGTAGCAAGTATGTGCACAGTACATCACGCGGACATGAAGCCATTCAAATTGCTGCAGGATTTCACTTAAAGTCATATGACTTTGCCTCACCTTATTATCGTGATGAGTCAATGTTGCTGGCTATAGGTTTAGAACCCTATGAGCTCATGCTTCAGCTAATGGCCAAACGCGATGATCCTTTTTCAGGTGGCAGAACGTATTATGCTCACCCCTCCTTGAAGAGAGAAGGCTTTCCAATCATTCCACACCAAAGTTCAGCTACAGGCATGCAAGCAATTCCCGCCACAGGTATGGCCCATGGAATTGCCTATCTGGAATCGCAGAAATTATGGAAAGGAAAATACAAATCGATTGTGCTCTGTTCTCTTGGAGATGGTTCTGTGACGGAAGGTGAAGTAGCCGAAGCATTTCAGATGGCGGTGTTGAAGAGCCTACCCATTCTTTATTTAGTTCAGGATAACGGTTGGGGGATATCAGCCACTTGTAAAGAAATGCGGGCCATGGATGCATATGAGTATGCGGCTGGTTTCAAAGGCCTTGAGCGAATACGGGTCGATGGTTCTGATTTTATGAACAGCTATGAAGGTCTTCAAAAAGCCGTACGCTATGTTAGAGAAAAGCGTGCGCCAATTTTAGTTCATGCTAACTGCCCATTGCTCGGCCATCATACTTCGGGAGTTAGGAAGGAGTGGTATAGGGGCGATGATTTAAAAGCGCAGCAACAAGATGATCCGATTGTTAAGTTGGAAAAATTCTTGTTAGCTAATGGAGAGACAAAAAAATCGTTGGCTATAATTCAGAAGGAAGCGACAGAAAGAGTTTCGAGAGATTATAAAAGAGCAATCACTTCGCCCGATCCTGATGTAATAGATTTTGATTCGCATGAATTTGCGCCTACTCTAATCATTAAGGAAGCAGGAGTGCGATCACCAAAGAAGGGAGAAAAAGTGGTGATGGTGGATGCAGCTCTTCATGCCGTAGAAGAAATTTTAAGGAAGCATCCGGAAGCTTTACTCTATGGACAAGATGTAGGAGCAAGATTGGGTGGTGTTTTTCGCGAAGCGGCAAGGCTGGCGCAAAAGTTTGGAGACGATCGCGTCTTCAACACACCTATACAGGAAGCATATATCGTTGGCTCGACAGCGGGAATGTCGGCAGTGGGAGCAAAGCCCATTGTTGAAATTCAGTTTGCGGATTATATCTGGCCCGCAATCAATCAACTGGTGGAAGAACTTTCTAAAAGTTGTTATCTCACAAAAGGAAAATTTCCTATTCAGGCATTGATCCGCGTACCGATTGGAGCTTATGGTGGAGGCGGCCCTTATCACTCAGGAAGTATTGAGTCAACATTGCTGAACATACGAGGAATAAAAGTGGTGTATCCTTCCAACGCGGCAGACATGAAAGGGTTGATGAAGGCGGCTTTCTATGATCCAAATCCCGTAGTCATGCTGGAGCACAAAGGATTGTATTGGAGCAAAGTGCCGGGTACGCTTGAGGCGAAGATGATTGAACCCGATGCCGATTATATCATTCCGTTGGGAGTAGCTAGTGTTATACAAGAGGCAGGAGAAGAACAGATTCAATCTGGAGAGAGCGTTGTAGTGATTACCTACGGTATGGGAATATATTGGGCAAAGGAGGCATCAAAATCTTTTGCAGGAAGAATCGAAATTTTAGACTTGCGCACACTCAATCCATTGGATTGGAAATCAATCACACAATCTGTGAAGAAACATGGCCGGGCATTTGTTCTCACTGAAGAACCGTTGCTAAATTCTTTTGCCGAATCCCTTGCCGGAAGAATATCCAAGGAGTTTTTCAACCATCTCGATGCCCCAGTCTGGATATTCGGTGCCGCTAACCTTCCAGCAATTCCGCTAAATGTGGAGTTAGAAAAAATGATGATGCCAAACGCAGACAAAGTGAGGAAGGAGATCGAAAAATTATTATCCTATTAATCCATCTCCTTCTTACTTCTCACGTCTCACTTCTCAATTCTCAATTCTAGAAAGGATATCCAATTCCAATATTATAGATCACCGGTTCACGCTCTTTGCTATAGGGTTTGTAAAATCTCAAATTATCCAATACAAATCGGTCACCCTCTTCCCGCGCAGGATCCCACGCTTTAATCCCTACATCAAGCCGAAGCAATAGAAAGCTAAAATCAAAACGCAATCCAAAACCAGTGCCTACACCAATTTCAGAAAGAAAACTGTTTAATCCGAACTTTGTATTGCCCGTCCACTCAGGCTGGGTAGGTGATGGCGGAGGAGGGGCTAGTTCCTGAAACAGCCACACGTTTCCAACATCAAGAAAGATGGCGCTGCTGACAAATCCAAAAAGTTTTTGTCTTAACTCAAGACTTCCTTCTATAAGAATTTCACCAGGCTTCTCATACTTGTAGTCGAAGTATCCATTGCCTGTAATATTTTCACTAAATGGAGGAGGAGCAGAACCAATGCCTAGTCGTCTAGGGCGCCATGCCCTTACACTATTGCTGCCCCCGGCAAAGAAGTTTTTTTCATAAGGCAAAACAGTGTTGTTTCCATAAGAAAACCCAATGCCAGAGTTTATCCGATAGGCTAAAGACCGGCTTTTGTCGAGTATCATGTTTTTACGAAAATCAAAACTTAATCGTAGATATTGGTAGAGCTCAAGATTTTTTTCAGTCAAAATTTTAGGAGTCCAAAAGTTCTGGAATGTACCCCCGCTCTCCAATGTAGTGCGAATGATATGAGAATTGCGTTCTCTGTTGCCGTAATTGCTCGGGTTCCAGGTAAACGCAAAAATCATGCTGCTGACAAATGATTTTTTAAAGGCGTTAATCAGATTATTTCCCTGCGCTTGTAAATCAAGAAGTTGTTGTTCAAATTCAGGAGTAAGGTCAGAGTCAATGATGTTAAGGTTGACTGCCGTTAACGAAAATTGTTTACGTTGATTGATGTCCCAGGTATAGGTACCACTGACGTTGGTAATGCCTCTTTGGTACTCTGGCCGATCGGAATACGTGTAGCCTGATGAGACCCTTGTGCGTGGATTGTATTGACCATATCTATAGAATTTTTTTTCGCTGAATGGAAAAAGGAATTGTGGAAAAATGAGTGATCCATTAATGCTGGCTTCTGTGCTGGCATAGATTGCATTTTCATCAGTGGCAGAAGCAACACCTTCAAACCCAAATCGACCATTGATTTCACCAATCTCTAACCCTTTAAATAGATTTCTTTTCCTTAGGCTTAAGTTTATATACGGACCAGGAAAGCCTTGTGTAACCGTAACGCCTACTTCGTTGGAAAGTGAATATAAATCAAGCGGACTTGCGAAAATATTGGCAATAAACCGGCCACCGGTGGTATCGTAGTTGATGTTAACAAATTTGAAGTTGTCCAGATTGGCCAACTGCCGCTGACTTCTAAATGTCTTTGTTCGGTTAAACAAACTATCCTTTGCAATAAATATACGTTGACTCAATATTCTTTTATTGTAGTCATTTTTAAAATAGCTAAACGTAATATGGTGATAGGCTTCATGCTGTCGCTTGATAGTTCCAAAGGTTTTGGTGTTGGCATCTGTTGTCATCGCAACAGAGTCAATCGTAAATTGCTTATGATAATTTCGCTTGGGTGGATTTTGAATGTGAACAAGCAAAGCTATTTTATGATCCGATTGATAGGTGGTGTCCACTTGAAAATCAATGTACTGCTTACTGAAATCAAAATAACCCCGGTCTTTTAAGACCAGATCAAGCCTGTCTCGCTCCTTATTTAAGTTATCCTGGCTATAGCGTTCACCTATTTTAATGATGCTTTCGGCTTCCGCTTTTTTTATATGTGAGAGCACTAAACTATCGGGTATCGAAAAAAATAGAGTATCGTAATAATAAGCAGACCCCGGATCAATAGTGTAAATGACACCAACTCTTCTTTTAAATTCTCCAGTTTTGCTGTTTGTGCTACCTATAAAAAATCCATTCAATTTAAGGTAGGTGTTAAGTTTGTTTTCGGTGGCTAAAACAGCAGCACTGTCAAATACAGCAACGGGCTCACCCCATTGCATGAAGTTATTTCCATTGGTTATTTTCTTATCAATGCCATCTAATTTTTTCTGTTTACGGTAGGCAATGTTGGTTTTTTTAGTCGGGGAAGAAGCCTTTGCAATTTTAGTGTCAAATTTTGTTTCTATTTCTTTCCGTTTGGTTTTCAACTCTTCAATATCAAATCGCTTTAACCCTTTATAATACATCCAAACAAGGGTATTGATGGGTAGTCCCAAAAATTTGCTATTGGCTTCTTTTACGTATAAGTCTGCCAATCCTTCTTTTGAAAATCCTTTAGGCGCTTTTATGGCCTGGCGATACAATAGTTTTTCATCCCCCTTAAGATACTTTGTGGCAAGACAGCCTGATAGGAGTAGTGGGAGTACGCAACTAACTATAAAATATTTATATTTCCTCCTCAGGAAACCCAACATGATATCAAAAGCAAAATCTAAATTCATCAAATCCCTGCAAGTAAAGAAATACAGGGTTGAGGAGCAATGCTTTGTGGTAGAAGGCGC